>CAZISK010000375.1:0-7660 GCA_964541355.1 uncultured Candidatus Obscuribacterales bacterium | reverse complement strand
CCAGTCGATCCGCTTGAATCCATCCAATCTAAATAAGGATGATTCCATAGCGACGGCTGCAAACCATGGTTTCCAGAAATCATACATATCCATGGTCTCACCGGACCATTCAAGATACAAGTTCATCACCTGACGACAGGATGGTGAAAGGTGCTTGGATAGCCGATCTCCATCATTGAGGCGAATGTTCGGCGCCGAATAAGGCAGTGTGCTGCGCAAATCAACTGTATCAACGACTACGGATTTCGCGTCTTTGATGGCGTTCTCGATTTCGCCGGAAAGCGGAAACAAGCTTTTGTCATCGCGATAAAACGGAATCGTTCCAAATAGATATACTGTGTCCGCTCCGCGATGCGCTCGCCAGAAGAATAATTTCGTATCACCGGAGGTAGAGTTCTTATCCTCGGCGGTGGTCGCCGGAGTGCTTGTAGACATGGGCGCGGGGAGCGAAGCAACAGGTTGCTGCGGCTCGATCTTGTCTCCACATTCATTGACCAGGTCTTTAAATCGTTCGACGAATTCGCTAGGAGCATCGGAAGGATAGGCAAGGCGCGTGTAGTAATGTCCATTCTCTTTTGATGAATAGGGCGCCATCAAGATGACCGAGTAGAAATTATACTCGTTGAGGTTTTGAGGCATCTGAGCCTTGCCTGCGTACCTTCCAGGCTTCAATTCGATATCGCCCATGATACCAGTGAAGTCTGGCGCCATCTCCTGCCTGCTGCCGGCCATGAATGGACGGACTTTGTATTCGAAATGTATTTTGTTGCCTTGCTTGGTTACCTTGGCTTTGGTGTAAAACTCCTTGAGCAACTCCACCAGACCGGTTTCGATGGTGTCGATGCCACTGGCGCCGGACTCAGCCGCGAATCCCCGAGTCGACAAAAGAAGTGTGCTCAGCGAAACTATCAGTGAAACCTTCGACGCAAATCTGACGAACAGCATTTAGCAATCTCTTCCAATCAATAAACAAGTAAAAGTCATTCTATCAATTTGACGTAAATTCAAGTGAATCGAACCATTGTAAGACGTTGTCCGAGGCAAGGAATTCTTTTGTGCCGAAGGCGCAAGGGAGAAATACTTTTCGTCCCACTAAATATGCCCGGATGTCGGCTTTCCAGTCTTTGGTCTGGGCTACAGCAAAGTTCTTGCCCCACAGGAATCCATCGAACGGCGCCGATTTCTTGGCGGGCTGCCCCGCCTTTTGTCCATATCCTTTCGCTGCGACTGTCTTCGCGCCCTTGCCCAAGTGGGAGGATGCACCGGGCTTCTCAGCAGGGGTTCTAACTTCTGTAAATTTCAAACCAGCAAAACTCATGTCGTTGCATTTGACTTCTCGTCCAGGGTAGCCCTGCCGCGTTATCGACCGCTTCGAGACTGGCTTGAAGCCAGTCACGAGCCTGTCCAACATCAACGGACCGGGAACTCCCCATTCCGAAGGATCGGTTGGAGCCGTAATGATGCACATGATGTAGCAACCGAACGGCACTTCGTACACTTCAAAGCGAGTAGTGCCGCCATCTACGATCCTTCGTGGCTCCACCGGGAACCACATACGAAATCCCTCTGGGAATGATTGTTTGGTTACAGTATTCACGGGGGTTTGTGCAACCGGAGCTGCTGGAGCCGACGAACTGACTTGCTCGACATCAAATCCAGCCTGTTTGAACAACTTAACAAGACCCATCTGTCCTACCAGGTGGGCGGCTCCAACAGCGACAAAGTGAGGACCGGGCTTGACCTTCATAAGCTGCTGAACCTTCGCCACCATCCCTACGTTTCGATCGTCCAGGAGACGTTTTTCGTATTCACGAAGCTCCGGATATTTTCGGTAGTGGTGTGTAGAAAGCGACTCCATCTTTTCAGCGTCCCCACTCTTCCAGGCATCGAGCAGATCGGTGGTCTCATGATTCAACTCCTTCAGGCTCAGGAGTGATGACTGCAATAGCTTGTCCTGAGCCGGTTCTGAAAGACTGGCATCGATGCTGAGCTGCTGCTCGACGGTCTCCAGGTCCGATATGGCTTTACCTTCCTCTCTGGCGCGACCGATGAAGTAGAGATCCAGCCCCAGAGACGACCGAAAGTCTTCGCCTCTCCAGCGCTTGGATTGCGATGCTGTCTCCGCTACAAACCAAGGTCTGTATTTCTCGTACATTGCCCAGGACTCTCCTGACCAGTTCAAGTAGTCCTGGAAAACCCTCTTTGTCTCCGGCGAAAGATGTTTGCTCAGATGATCGGGCGGAGTGTACAGGCCCAGCTGTTGTCGAAATTTGGATGCCTTGAGCGGGTCGCTTTTGTCGATGGCAATTTCCACCATCAGATGCTTCGACTTGTCGAAAGCTTGATCGATTTCGGTCGGCAACGGATAGAATTTGGCAATAGCACCGTGGATAGTACCAAGAATATAGACAGTATCCTTTCCTCGAGTAGCCTTCCAAAGAAAGCCACGCGACTGTTTTTTCTCTGTTATTCCTTCAGTCGATGTTCCGGGTCCGGTAAACATGCTGGCCAGCCCATCAGCAATTGCATTGTCATCTTGGTTCTTTGAATCGGCTTGAGAGTCCGTGCCTCGTGAGGGCTGACCGGCAATCGCTGCAGTCGCTTGACCGCTTGCCCGTTTCGAAGCATCCTCGTTGTCACCGGAGCCGGCACCACGAGAGCTTTGCTCTTCTCCAAGACCATTGAGAAGCCGGGTGAATTTCTCAACGAAGTCCGGCGGTGTATCCGCTGCATAAGCGAACTTCGTGTAAAGATGACAGTCTTGCCGAGCGAGGTAGGGCGCCATTAACACCACTGAATATGAAGCTTGCTCGGTATAAGTCAAAGGCAGCTTCGTCTTGCCTCGATACCGCCCTTCACGGAACTCCAGATCACCGACGATCCCCCCCGAATCAGGGCCGAGCTCCTGCCTGTCTGCCAGCGTCAAATAGGACTTCGACTTGTACTCGATATGAATTTTCCTGTCTTTCCTCGTGATCTTAGCCTTCTCGAAATATTGATGAATGAACTCTGCTATCTGTTTTTCAATAACAGACTCATGGCTTTCAGACGGACTACTTACGGACGAAGTGTCTGAAGTTGCTGAAAGAGCAGAAAGGCAATCGCAGCAAAGCACCATATACAGTATCAAAAAAAGCATGTGCGCGCTCAGTCGAAGCGGTCGAGCGTTTCGCAAAAGTCCATTTGCCAACTTTGAAAGGGTCCTGGATTCTCGATGTTGTTGCCTCAGGGGCAGAAGAATCTCGATGGTGTTAGTCACGATGCTCACCTGATTACCTCGAAAGAGTCCATGAACTCTTTGATTGCATCAGACCCTAACCATGGTTTCGTTCCGTACGCCATTATGATGTACAACCTGCGCCCGATGATGAATCCTCGCACGAGGCAACCCGCCTGCGGTGCATCGCCATTGTTGGTAATCTGCCATTCAGTGCCGTCGTTATCCTGAAGTTTGATCGGCGACTCTTTGTCGATTGATTTCTTGTTGGGTGTGAGCTTGTCCACGAGCTGCTTCAATACTTGCTGGCTAAATGCCGACTGCTCCGGAGCGAGCGCGCACATGACGGACAGCAAGCCGTGGGGATAGTCTGTGCATGTGTAGGTCCGAATATCCGACCCCTTCTCCGCCGTAAAGTAGTCTCCAGGCAGTAGAATCGAGAACCGGTCTTTCGGAAAGGGTACGCGCTTGAATTTGCGCGCGACGGCGGCGCCGCGGCTTTGCGAATCTCGAACAGGTGATGTGTCCTGTGCAAATGCGGGCAAAATGGTCGCGAATATGACAGTCAGGACTATCGTCAACTGCTGTCCGAATTTCACCATGTAAGCCCCCTGGCGGTTACAGACTCCGATTCTATCATCTCAAAGGTATTGCCACATATTTATCAAGAGTATATCTTCCCTATCTAGAGTCGCTCTTTTCACTTTGCAAGTCGCGAGGTCACTATCTAATGGAAAAACGCATGCTTGGCAAAACGGGCATGGAAGTCAGCATTCTGGGATTCGGAGGTGCAGAGATCGGCTTTGAGGGCGCATCGCGAGAGGACGTGGAAAGGCTGCTCATGGCCGCGCTTGATGAGGGTCTCAATGTAATCGACACCGCCGAGTGTTATATGGGCAGCGAGGAGCTGATTGGCAAAGCTGTCGCACACCGCCGCGATGACTTTTTTCTGTTCACCAAAGCCGGTCATGGTGAGGACTACACAATTCCCGCCTGGACCTATGAAGAGGTTACAGCGAGCATAGATCGAAGTTTGAAACGGCTAAAAGTGGACTATGTGGACCTCGTACAGCTGCATAGCTGCGAGGAAGATATTCTGAAAAAGGGCGACGTGATTCGGGCTCTGAAGGACGCCAAAGCCACAGGAAAAACCAGATTCATCGGATACAGCGGCGATCACACAGATGCAGCCTATGCCATCGCAACCGGCGAGTTCGATACATTACAAACTTCCGTAAGTATTGCCGATCAAGAGTGCATCTCGCTGACAATTCCAAAAGCGATTGAAAAAGGGATGGGAGTGATAGCAAAACGTCCCATCGCCAATGCCGCCTGGCGCTGGAAGCAAAAGCCGGACAATTTCTATTACCAGGACTACTGGATGCGGCTTGGTGAGCTCAAGTACGACTTCATCAACGGAGACATGGATTACTCGGTTGAGGTGGCGCTGAAGTTCACCTTGTCGGTACCTGGCGTGCACACTGCAATTGTCGGTACCAAGAAGCCGGGTCGCTGGAAAGAGAACGCCAGGCTTATTTCTTCCGGGCTCTTGAGCAAGAGCCGGTTCGAAAAGATTAGACAACGCTGGGAGCAAGTCGCCAAGCCTGATTGGCGCGGTCAGGTCTAATCCAACGCCGCCGGCTTGCTAGTTTACCTCTGCGGTGGTGCCTCGTTTTCAATGGGCTTTTGCACATTCTCCAGCATTCTTCTCATGCGATTCTTGTGCTCAGTCCCTTCCAGCGCCGCCGTCTTGGCAGGCTCGATGAGCGCACCGCTGAGCGCGCCTGCGCTTCCCATACCGGGCTTCGAGAAGATGCCGGCATTCCAATTGTTCCAGGCGCGCGACGACAGGGGACTGGAATTCCAGACTTTACTCGACGTTGATAGCGACGCGTCGGACCAGACCGGTCTTGCGATTGCTCCGGGTCGGACCAAGAGTGAACCAAGGATTATCTGTCCAGGACTTCCAGAGCCAATGGCATTAACTAAGCGAAGCCATTGCGGCACGTTGGGATCATCAAGACCGGGTAGATGAGCCTCCTGCAGAGCTTCCGCAAAGGTATAGTTCTGCCCCGTGTTAGGGTTGATGTACTGCGTCTGGTCCCACGCTTTGACTATCGAGTTGTATGTGAGAACAGTTCCGGCCGCACCCTTCAGCGCTGGGCCACAAACGGTATTCTTCAAAGACGGTGCGTTCAAGAAGTCCGCAGAAGGTCTGAAGCCAAGCGAATTATATTGCGCCGCCACCATTTGCTGGATTTTTGTCTGCGGCTTTTCACCCATAGAGAGTGCATGTAGCGTTTTATCGGTGAGGATGGCCGGGCGCTCTGCCTCCGGCAGGAGTTTGATTAATCGCGTCATACCAGGACCATCAAAGGCATGAGAAGTCATTCCAGCCACTTCGGCCAGTGAGGTAGAGCCCTTAATTACATTTGCCTTCTGAAGCTCGTAAAGCTTGGGAAATTGACTCTCCAGACCTTTATCCAACGACTTTAGCAAATCTCTGGCCTGACCGACATTCTCGACACCCAATTCGGCAAGCCGCTCTTGAATTTTTGTCCCCTCAGGTGTGACAACACTTTGGCCCAGGGCATCGCTGATCGAAGTCCCTCTACGAAGCCCAGGCTCATCAACGGCCTTCAGAATTTGAGCATCTTCCTGCAACTGCCTTAAAAGACCATCGACGTCCTTAATCGATTTGTTGGACCCGAGCGAGTCTGCCAACTTCGTGTGGTCGATGCCGGACGCCGCAGCTTTATCGGCTTCCACAGCTCTCGAAACCGAAGCCATTCTCGAGTGTCTCAACTCTGCAGCCTCCAGGGCCTTGAGACCGGCTTCTGAAGCCAGCGCTGTTCCTCTCGGCAGCTTTAGCACAATATCCGCTTCCCTGAGGAAACCACTCGACCTAAGAAAATCGCCTAACTGTCCAGTCGTTTTGTAACCTTTCATAGAAAGCCATTCACTCGAGGCAAGAGCATCAAACTCTTCCAATGCTCTGATCCCTCTTCCGCGGGACCCCATAACCATACTGCCTCTGCCGAGTAATTGACCGCCGATCTCAGCTGCTGCTAACGAGCCGAGCACATGAACGCCTGTGTCAGTCCACGTTTCCTTCACACCTGTCAAAGTCTCGAAGCCGTAATGTCGCAGCAGCGGCGCCCCAACAACTGCTGTTCCCCAGCCTAGAGTCTGGCTCAGAACCGGCGCAATTGTCTCCGCGTTGGCGGTATGACCAAGCATACGTTCTACCGCCGCGTGAGTCTTCGGACTTCTGGCAAGAAAGAGAGATCCGGCGAAAAGAGTAACCACCCCGATGTCAACGAGCATGCTGTCAAAGCCGCACGATTTCTTCAACTCCCTGTTCATCTCCGCGACTTTGTGCAAGTCGACTAACTTGTAGAGATTGTATTTTTCCGGGTTGTCTAACACCTCCATCATCGAACCGAATATAGTAGCAACCGATGGATCCTCTCTCGCTGCTTTTTCGTCCATGGGATCGAACCCAAGCAACTCTTTTGTCTTTTCTCTCGTTTCCTTTGCAAGCTCGTAGGCCTTATCGGGCTTGAAGGCATTGTTCCGTCCCATTGCAACATCGACCTTACCACCTGCCTTCAGAGTGAGCTCTGTTCCGAGATACATGGTGGCAAGACTCTTTCTTGTCATAAGCGGCATTCGGTATAACGATGGTTCCGGCGTGCTGGAGGAACAGCCAATGGCGCGCTTTTGCATTTCTTTGCGTAAATCAGGATCAGCAATATGACGAAGATCGTCAATCAACTGCTTACCAGCCTGCTCGATCAAAGCTTTAGGCAACAGATCGGACTTTTGGATAGCTTCCTTTCCGAATTTCTCAGCATCAGCATATTGCTTGGTGCTGTATAAACGTTGAGAGTAGTCCAGTCGAGTGACTGATTGCTGGCCGATAATGTTTAGGTCGTGAGAGATTGCTTCGTGATATCTCATTCGGTCCGCTGGCGTCAACGGCTGATCCGAAAGCGTTTGCTCTCCATCAGCGCCAACGAGTATCAGCTTTCCTTCTTTCAGTGCTTTCAGCAAAATTGGAATAGACTCGAGTGACTTCTTAAATTCGGCAGGCGGCATCGCTGCGTCTACGCGCCTGATCATCTCTTCATGGGCCAGCTTGAAGTCCTGGAAGTTATAAGGGTCCCTTGCTAGTAATTCGAGATACTCCCAAGTGGTTTGTGTGATATCTCGAACCTGATCGGCCTCGGCTGGCGGCCCTTGCGGCAGCGGATCGGCAGGCTTGTCGTCTACCTTTTTCTCTTGCAAGGCATCAACTTTCTTTTGCTCCTGAGCGGGTTCCGGCTTATCCGGCTTACCCTGCTCAACTTGAAGTTCGTCATGCAATGCGGAGCTTTCCTGCATCGGCGTGAGCTCTTCATCATCCTGCGGCTCAAAGACTACATCCGTGACTTTCTTCCC
>CAZISK010000374.1:0-7664 GCA_964541355.1 uncultured Candidatus Obscuribacterales bacterium | reverse complement strand
GTAGTTTGGCTTGGGGCCATTTCATGCATCCCGAGAGCCGCTTTCAGCCGTTCTTTGTGTCGTTGCTGCCGACCAGCCAGATGAAATTGCGCTCCATAAATCGTGTTCTTTACGTATGGGTCCGTGGTGGGACCAATGACAAGTAAAGTGCGCTCAGCATCTCGCATACACTCATCTCCGGGACTAATGGAATTGTAGTAAGCAAGCATTACCAGCGCCCTGTTGCGATGGGCAGGAATTTTACTGAGCGTTTTCAAAGTTTCGACCCAAGCTTTCTTTTGACCCTGAGTGAAATACAGTCCAGCTCGTTGCAAATAAATGAACCTGTATTCTGCCGAGTTTTGGTCATAGCCAGCGGACTCCATCGCGTCCAGCAACGCAAAGGCTTTGTCGAAACGCTTTTTCAGCACGAACCTATTAATGGCTTCAAAATTTTTCAAAATTATAGGGGAACTCGGCCCGGAGAAAGCGTTCCTGCGGGCACCGGCCGGTGCGCTCATACAAGTATAGAGCAAAGCGAAGAGGACACTAATAACCAAAACCGCTTGCCTTCTTCGCTCCATCATTCGTACTTCAATCTGTAGCCCAGGCCATACACACTTTCTATAATATCTCCCGATCCAGGTGATGCTGCAGCCAGGCTTTTGCGAAGGTGGTTGATATGAGTTCGAACAGTCTCTGGTCCGGTTTCGGAATCGGTAGACCAGACATGTTCCAGAATGGCGTCGGCGCTAAAGACTCGCCCGGGGTTGCGCATCAAGAGTTCGAGAATGCCAAGCTCCTTACGCGTCAGTTTTTTAGTTGTCTTGCCGATCCTAAACACGCCGCCATCCAGGTCCAGCTCAAGTTCGTTAAAATTGAGTACGCGCGAATCGAAGTTGGGAGCGCGACGAAGCACCGACTGGAGCCTCGCGTAGAGAACGGAAATCTCAAACGGTTTCGTCACATAATCATCGGCTCCGGCAGAAAGACCATCCACCACATCGGGTGAACCTTTCTTGGCCGTCAGCATAATTATTGGCGCTTTGCCGCCGCCTTTGCGAAACTGCTGACAAATCTCCAATCCACTCAATCCCGGCAGCTGCCAATCGATGATTGCCGCAGCGTACGGCTTCTGCTGGAGCCAGGCAAGCCCCTCCAGACCATCGGCGACATGATCAACTTCGTGCAGCTTCGCCTCCAGGAAATCCTTGACAAAGTCAGCCAGGGCGAGGTCGTCTTCTATGATGAGAATCTTTGACATACAAAGCCTTTTTTCTCGTAATTATACCCAGGCTTATAGGAGGTCTTGCGCGATAACACCGACCCCTTCCGGATCACTTGTAAACCAGGGACTTCTTGGAACCTCTGCCTACATCTCATCGCCCTCAAGCGTGTGCTAATCACTAATGTAGCGTCTGGCAACTCAACTCGTCGATCGCTTGTGGTTATGTATAAACAGCCTTTCGATTTTGAAAGAATTTTGCACAGTTTGAAAAACGGCTGAGGCTCAGACAGGTTCAGAGATTCCTATGTTCGAAAGAAATGCGGGATTTTTTGACTGGAATTAAAATCAGAATTGAATCGGCAGGCAAAGATCTCGAAAACTCGCCTGTAGCTCGCAGAATCAGACACCTGGCGTGTACCTCGATGGGAACAATTAGTCGCATGCCACGAAAATCCAGAAGAGCTCGATCCGTAGGCGGTCGCCGATCAAAAAACCGAGAGCGGGTAAAGCTGTTGGCTGCGGTGTTTATCGTAGCGATTGCAGCGATAGGCTTGAAGTCTGTCACGCACAGTTCGTTTATAAAGCTGCCTACGTTGAAAGAGCAAAAGGCGGGAGCCGAGGTCTACGACATCGACGACAAGCTGATAACTGTCGTACAAAAAACTGGTGAACGAGAGCCGATTTCCCTCGATCAGATCTCGCCATTTATGAGACAGGCAGTCATCGGTATTGAAGACCACAACTTCTATAACCATGCAGGCATTGATCCATTCGGTATTTCCCGCGCGATGTACAAAAACATAATGGCGCAGCAGTGGATCGAAGGCGGTAGCACCATAACGCAACAATTGATGAAAACCATGTATTTCGGTCAAAATCGAACAGCAATAAGCGAATTCCGGAAGAACCGTGCCTGCAAATCGTCGACAGCATGGAAGACGTGGTGAGGAGCGGAACCGGGCGAAAAGCGAGCCTCCGAGGCGTGGCGGTGGCCGGAAAGACCGGAACAGCCGACGACTTCAAAGACGTATGGTTCGTCGGATTCACACCCGATGTTGTTACAGCAGTCTGGGCCGGCAACGATGATAATGATGCCTGCACGGGCGAGGTATCACCGGCGGTGCTATCGCAGCCGGCATCTGGTCGCAGTACATGTTCGGATACTATAGAGATCATTCAAAACCAATAGTTGGTTTGAACGATCCGCAACAGCCACTGACCACGCAACTTCCATATTTCCCGCACGTTTTCGAGGAGGCCGGCGAGGTATGACGGTGGAATGGGCCGCGACCGGGGCAACAGTGGACAAACCAAAACATCGATCATCTTTCTTCCGGCGACTCGGACACCATATCAAAGAGTGGTTTTAGGTTTTCACATCGGTGCCACCTCATTGGTCGTGGAAATGGCATGGTGTCGCCAATACGGCAAAAAACGGTGACGTCATCGTGTCGCCAATACTTCTTGTAGAGGGGCGACGCGTGGCGTCGCCCGGAGCGCCTTCGGGCAGCAAGAGACGAGCAGACAGATTATTGGCGCGAGCCGCTGCCCTCTTTGCTTTCGGCAAAATCCCGACCTCCTCGCTCCTCCTGTTCTTTCTCACACAGGCTAACTTTTTGTGAGAAGTTCGCTGAAACCGAAGCAACCTCGATTGCAGCTTTAGCGGTATTCAAGTACAGTGCACGAAGACGGACAGCCCACCCAAGAAGATGCTTAGATTAGACCGCATTAGCAAAATCTACCCCAACGGCGAACCAATCGTGGAAGCCAGTTGGGAGGTTAAGGTGAACGAGCGCGTAGGCCTTGTCGGGGCTAACGGCTCGGGCAAGACGACCCAATTCAAAATTATTATCGGTGATGTCGAGCCCTCGTCGGGTGAGGTCTTCAAGCCCAATGACGCAAGACTTGCATACCTGACGCAAGAGTTCGAACTTCGACAGGAAAACACAATCAGACAGGAGCTGCTAAGCGCCTTCAAGGAAGCGGCTGCCGTGCAGGCCCAGCTGGCAGCGGTTCATCATCAACTAGAGACGGCCTTACCGGAGGAGCTCGATCGACTCTTGCGAAAGATGGACCGCCTCCACAGAGAATTCGAATTGCTGGATGGTTATGGTCTGGAGAAGCGCATCGATAAAATTCTTCCGGAAATCGGGTTCAAAAAGGATGATGATGAACGGCTGGTCTCATCGCTATCCGGCGGCTGGCAGATGAGAGTCGGCTTCGGGAAGGTCATGCTGCGAGAGCCGGACCTTCTGCTCTTAGACGAACCGACCAACCATATCGACCTGGAGACTATCGAATGGTTTGAAGAATATCTGAGGAAACAGACGATACCAATGGTGGTGGTATCACACGACAGAAGGTTTCTCGACAAAATTTGCACCAAGATCGTCGAGATGGAGCGCGGCATTGCGACCACATATTCTGGTAACTATTCGGCATATATGACCATCAAAGAAGAGGCGCGCCAGGCTCAAATAGCAGCGTTCGAACGGCAGCAAGCAGAAATCGAGCGGCAAGAGATCTTCATAGAACGATTCCGAGCGAGTGCCACACGAAGCACCCAGGCGAAAAGCCGGGAAAAGCAGCTAGATAAGTGGGACATCGTCGAAGCTCCGGAAACAGGACCACGAACGCTCGTATTCCATTTTCCTCCTTCTCCTCGATCCGGCAAAGAGATTGTCGATGTCCAAAAACTTACTCATGCATATGGAGACAATATACTTTTCCTCGATACCAACCTTTCCGTCGAACGCGGCGATCGGATAGCGCTCCTCGGTCCGAATGGATCCGGCAAATCGACCCTGCTTCGATTGATAGCAGGTATAGAGGCGCCAATCGACGGAACAGTCAAACTCGGCGACCACAACATACTGCCTGCCTACTTCGAGCAAAACCAGGCAGAGGCTCTCGATATGGATAAAACCGTACTTGCCACCATATCCGATGAAGTAACAACCTGGAAAGACTCCGAGATCCGTGGACTGCTGGGACGATTCTTGTTTAGCGACGCCACTGTCTTCAAACGAGTCAACGAATTGAGTGGCGGCGAGAAGGCCAGACTCGCCCTGGCGAAACTGCTGACCAGACCGTGCAATTTTCTGATTCTCGACGAACCGACCAACCACCTTGACATTCCAGCTAAAGAGACGTTGGAAGAGGCTTTAAACAGTTTTGACGGGACTCTGATGTTTGTATCGCATGATCGATATTTTATCTCTCAAGTCGCCAACAAAATTGTCGAGATTAAAGATGCTACATTACGGGTTTTTGCAGGTGGATACGATTATTATCAAGAGAGAATATCCGAGGAGAAAGACCGAGCGCTCGCTGAAAAGGCCAGACAGGAAGAAGAGGAGCGCTTGAAGGAGAAGCGCGCCAAGCAAAAAGCGAAAGAGAAGGCCAAGGAAGAGGCTAAGCGACTCGCTAAAAAGCAGGCCAAACTAGAAAAGGGTGAATCCTAAGTATGCACTCGCCGACTCCGTTATCTCCAAGTTCCTCACAAATGCAGTCACCACTAATGATGGCAACGCACGATCCGGTTCTGCATCAGTTCATAGATTACCTGACTGAGAAGCGAAAAGAGCAGGAAGCACATCCCAACAAGCACATAGAAATAGAAGTATCGCGCGAGACCATCTTCGCCATGCGCGAGTGCTTCAAGAAAACAATTCTCGATGGCGAGTGGCATCTCCACAGCCTTGGACATCTCCTGGCTACAATTCTTCTGGAAGGCAAGTTCGAGCTGCATTCCAATGTAATCGGCGCGCTCCCGGGAGACGAGGCTCGTCCTTTTCTTATCAGAGAAAGGATTACGCGCGAAACGCTGTTTTCGGTAACCGACATCGACCTGGGCAACCATCTCGTAGACAATTTCCGATACCAGCAAAACGGTCAATGGATGCCGCTTACTCTATCAGCCAATTTTGTCGAGTATGTTCCTCTCTCACGTCCGATGTCGGGAGTCAACCGATTGACGAGCAGAGTAAAGGCCGAGGAAGAGTTATGGAACAAAGTAACTGATGAGATCTTCGTGCTCGACGAGCTCGTTTCGCGCGACAAACATCTAAGACAATACAGCAAGTTCATCAAAGACATTTTCGGGATAAAGATCATCTGCGAGGATGAAGCAACTTGCTTCGACGTACACAGGAAACTGGAAGAGATGATCGTCAGCGAGGCTGATGTCTCGAGAATGCAGGAAATATGCGATATTTCCATGCCGTTGCGTAAGAAGGAGTCGGAACGATTTCTTGAGTTTATCGAGACCAAAGATTACCTGACGTGCGCACCGTCCAAAATGAAGAAGACCGGATGGAAAGCTTTGAAGAGCGTAACCCGTTGGCGCGATCGTGTGTTCGAGATTCAGATACAACCGCTCTCCAATTATTATCTCGAACTGGATCATATGGCTGGGCCGTCGCACCGCTCCTTCAAGACACAAAGAGATACGCTCAGAGACGAGATCTCAAGACGCATTCCGCTCTATGGATTCTACCGAGATCTGCTCAAAGCGCTTTTCATGAACACCGAAAAATCTTTCGAATATGAAAACGCTTCGGTTCTAATCAGGTAGTTGGCTACGGCTCAATATCTCGGCGGCTCAGGCGGATCTGCCTGTTCGTAGTTGCGGATGTACAAATTGGTACCAGTCGGAACGAGCTTGACACCACCGGAAGAGCGCCTATCATTCAGTAATTGTTCGAGATTGTCGGCGCTGCGCTGCAGCTCTTCGATTTTCTGAGCATTCGTGCGCTGCCGAGCCTGCTTCTGGCGATCGAATTGATTCTTCATTGATTCAAGCATGCGTTGAGAATCGGAAGGCATAGGCAATTGGATGGCACGCCCCCGTCTGGAATACCTGTAATTATCCCTCATGATATCGTCCTTGGTGCGATCGAGAATTTCTTGAGCGCGCTGCTCCTCCGTGCGGGAGATGAGTCGGTCTGCTTGAATCTCATATGATCTCGAATCGTTCGTCTGCTGTCTCAAGCGGTTCAATACCTGATCCATTATAGGATCCGACTTTGTCTCCGGCTGCTTGGGTCTTCCTCTATCCTTTTCCGGAAGCGGCGGTGCTTTCTTACCTTCGACAGGCGCACCTAGATAGCCGAGCGCTTCCTTCGAATATCTGCCGACTTCGTTGTCCGGAGAGATGGCATAAGCGATCCTGAACTCTCGAATCGCTGACTCTGTTTCATTCAAATGAACATAACAGTTGGCGAGGTAGTAATGTAAAACAGGATTGTTGAATTCTGTTGATAGCGCCGAACCCAGGTGCCCAATGGCCGTCTTGTATTCGCCTGCCTTGTAGGCGGCAATTCCGTCTTGCATCGAGGTCGCCGCGAACGCGGGAAACGTGCTGCCGATTGCAAGAGACAGCAAGAAGACCGTAATTGGTAATGACCGCGTCCGCATTTAAGCCCCTGTCTTGCCTACCTACTATTCAATCATATTCAATCTCATGCCACACTGGAGCGGGTTCCATCCCTGAGATTTCAGAATTTGCCAAGCTCAAGGGAGGTAATGTGGGACAAAAGCCCACCAGCGCCCAAATTTCAACCGAATTCGGTTAACATCAATGAACACAGGTCCATCACATCCCTAGCATCTTCTCCAATCTAATCAAAAACTCGCACTGGTCAGGATGAATGATCTCTTTCGCCTTCTCTAGAGGGACGAACTCGGCCTTATCAACCTCCCACGATGCACATCTCGGTTGAGCATCATCCGGGGCGGGACCGACAAAACAGAACACCCGTTTTCGACTCTTTGTGTAATCGATGAAGCCGGCGGAGAAAAGCTCTCCGGCAATCACACCGGTCTCCTCCAGCGTCTCCCTGCGGGCTGCGGCCTCGAGCTCTTCGCCCTCATCCGGCAATCCTTTTGGTATTCCCCATGGTGCCTTTCTATTGTAGTTGCCTGATGGATGCACTAGAAGCACCAGAAGGTCATCGGGCGCCTGTCTATAGAGAAGAGTCCCGGAAGTCTGTTTCATAGTCGATAATTAAGCGCCCGTATCTTCATTTTTCAGTGCCAGGCTTATAGAGAACCGTCGTCAGCCTATCAACGTACAAAGTGCCGAGACACTGTCCCATTCCGGTCCCCGGTCGCCACTTCATCACCCCTGAAATCTCCATCCACTTTGGACAATCCGGAGGGTTGCCTGTGATTAGCACCGTGGCATTTTCGTTGTCGGTAAGAACCTGCTCTTTGACGATATCTCTGTCCTCGGCCTCTGCACTGGCAGCGGAAGCCAGCCAATCGGGCAATCCATTGCCGTCTGGCGCTATGTCGAGTGTCGGATCGGTAAGGTCTTCCGTATTGTATCGGGGAAAGATGTAATAGGTCAGCTTCTGCGGATCGGGCTCTTGTTTGTTGAACAGCGCTTGCAGTTTTTCGTTGGTGAACCCTGGTTGAATCTCTTTAGCGCGCTGCAGAAGCTTCTGCATCGCCG
>CAZISK010000373.1:0-7666 GCA_964541355.1 uncultured Candidatus Obscuribacterales bacterium | reverse complement strand
CCCGTAAGCACGGTGGTGTAGCAGGGAAAGTCCGTGAGGACCTACCTATGCAAATCGAAAAAAGGTAGACCGAATGCGGTTTACCTTTTTTCGCCGGACTTGACGAATCCAAGCGTTTTCTACAGAAGAGTAGACCGAATTCGGTCTACCTTTTTTTCGCAAAAAGAATGACTACTGCGGCTGGTCCAGCCAATAGCGATAAAGTGGGAAGCCCTTCGAATCAGGCTGATTCACCGCCTGCAACCATCCTCTTGGTCCGCCGGATTGGCGGCTGTGAAAGACAAAATTACCAGGCGCCTGTTTGAAGGGTTCGACATACACCAAGCAGGGCTCTGAGACATAGCCGTTCCAATACCTGGTTACGTCTACTGCTAACCTGACCCATTGCGGTTTATCTGGCATCGAACTCTTATCCCACCAGAATATGTCCATATTGTGGTACGGCGCTACCATTGCATCATTGGTATACGCATGTGCAGGAATCCACCATGGTCGTTCAGCCGGCGGTACGTTCTTGTTGACGCCGCCAGACAGAAGCGACTTTAGTGCATTACCAAACAGACTTGGTCGCGCCGCTTGAGGGGGTGCTGTCTGAGCGTTTTGGGGGATGAGATTTGGTTGCTGAAATGGTTGTGACATCATAGGCGGTGGTAAAACCTGGAGCGACGGATCAAATTGCGGAACATTCAGATTTGCACTTCCTTGCAGCGGAGCGATTATGCCGTCATGAGGCTGGGACGTGGACGAAAAACCGCCCTGGGGATTTGGCTGGATCCCGTTGTTTACCTGACTGGCGTAGCCCTGTAGTGGAGCAAGACTTTCAGGAGGTGCAAGAAATCCTGGTGGGGCACCCAGCGGTGCAAACGATCTGGGGGGTGTCGAGCCTGGCTGGATGAACGTAGCAGTGGGAGAGGGTTGCGCTGGTGTCGGATACTGCGGAGGAAAGGCATTGGTGCCGTAAGGTTGGGCTGTGGCTGCTGGAGCGCCGTACGTTGATTGTGCTGGAATTGGGACTTTTGCCGGAGCATTGGAATCGCCGCCTGAGCCATAGTCAATCGATTCCTCCATTCCCTGGCACCATGCCGGCGATGTCATCGATTCCGAAAAGGCAAAGATCAGGATCAGTAGTGAAAGTTTTCGCAAGGCAAGCACGGAATGGGGGCGCTCATTTTGCATTATGAACCGACTGGTGATTTGTGGCAACTGGGAGTCAATTGTGGCAAACCATCGCCGAGCACCAGTATTAGTGGCACTCTCAGCATTCTTGATGGAGATGTCCGGAGTAGTTGAGCTTTGGAGCGGGCCGGCGTTGAAGGAAACGCGATACAGCGATACAGCGTTGTTCCACGTACTGTAGTAGTACGAGCTCTAATCTGGCAGCGAGCAGTCCTCGATAGCTTGCGTCAAGCAGATCACGAATAACATCGACAGGAAATGTATGACAGTCGCCCAGTTTACCTGACCGAAAAGCTTCCAGTGGTCCGCGTTCCCTGGAATGAGCGCAAATGACATCCACTCAACTTCTCGAGTGCCGCCTTCATTCCTGTGAACTCAGGTTGTGATAACATATTCTCCTCTCCCATGTAAAGGAAGAAAAACAGGCTGAACACATTGTTATGCGTTCTAGTTTCACTCTTTCCTCCGTCAGGTTTGAAGAACTCGTAATACACTTTGGTATGGACCGTTTTCGGTGGAATATTGTTCACGGTCTGCGGATAATAGCCCACCGTAATGATTTGCTGGATTTTCACTCGCTTACTGGCAGGCTTAATCGTCCAGGTTGTCGGCATGTATGAGTTAAGCACAAGGATAAGCGGTTTGCCTTCCTGGTTGACGTTGACGTCTATCGATCCCTCTCGTTCGCCCGAACTGACCGGCTGATTTGGATTTTGCACACCTTCGTAGACACTCAACACTCTCAGATCGTACCGGTCCGATTTGACCTCGGGATACTCGACTATGACCTCCTTTTGTTGTATCGCCGATTGTTGAGTTGATACTACCGGTAGTGCCGGACGACCCAGTAAGTTGACCAGTAACACAACCAAAACAACGCCAAGGAGAAGTGCAACCGCACCCCCCGTCAATAGCAGTTGCAGATGCATTCGCTTGGCTGGTTGCTCGTCTACAACGACCACCTCCCTGTCCGGTTTGTCGGCTTGCTTTACAAGCGTTGACGAGATCACTGGTCCGCCCTCCAGTGCGGCTATAAGCTCAGGCATCGTTTGAAAGCGACGTTCAGGTTCTTTCTCCAGGCTCTTGAGCACGATAGCCTGCAGGCTTGTGAGCTGCGCGTCCATTGGGAGGTCCGGCATTGCTTGCGTGAAGGTGGGTGCCGGATCCTGAACATGACCGTTCATGGTTGCGATTGCGCTCTGTCTAATGATTGGGGGCACGCCGGTCAGCATCTCAAACATTACGCAGCCAAGCTGATAAACATCGGTTCGACCGTCTTGCGGTTTCCCGAGAATTTGTTCAGGCGCCATATACAGAGGACTGCCAAAGACTTCTCCTGTCTGCGTAAGTTTCATAATTGTTGTGGAGTCATCGCCGCCGATAAGCTTTGCCACACCGAGGTCGACAACTTTCACGAAGTCGCGGGAGCTTGAATCGACAATGAGGATATTTGCCGGCTTCAAATCGCGGTGAATGATGTGGTTCTCGTGGGCATGAGACAGTGCCTCAGCAATCTGAATAGAGATTGCTATCGCCCTCTCCGGCGGCAGAAACACCTCTTGTTGCAATACCTGAGCAAGAGACCTGCTCTTGATGAACTCCATCACGAAGTACGGCGCACCAAAGTCGGTCGTTCCAACATCCATAATGCTGGTGAGATTGGGATGAGAAAGCTTACTCATCGCCTTTACTTCATGCCGAAATCTTTGAACGGTGCGTTCGTCCAGCATTAGTTGTTGGTGCATAATTTTTAAGGCGACAAGTTTTCCAAGCTCGACGTGATTGGCTTGATATACTGCCCCCATGCCACCCATTCCGAGTAGGCAACGAATCTCGTACCGTCCGTCAAGTGTTTTGCCGATTAACGGATCGACTATTCTTGTTTTGTCGTACGCCTTAGTTCCGTCGTAAAATTCGCCGTGGCTCATTTTTGTAGTGCCAGTCGCTTAGTGTCATTTTAACCGAAACATTATTCCGCTACACCAACCAGAACATCTTCTCTTGTCGCCTGATCCGATTGTTGTCTCATGGACCGGGTCGGCGGCTCCTTCGGTCTCACGACGTCGGTCGCCAAACCTAGTTTCTCCAAAACGCAAATTGCTATATATGTAGGATCCAGCTCCCACCACATCATGCCATGACGGGCGCTGCGAGGTATCGCATGATGATTGTTGTGCCAACCTTCGCCGAATGAGATCAATGCAATGAACCAGACGTTGCGGCTCTCGTCTCTGGTATCAAACAGGCGGTAACCGAATCTCTCAACATGGCAGACGGCATTGACCAGCTGCGGACTCCAGAAGACCAAGACGCTGGCTACGAGATTTGCAATCAAAGCCACATATCCGAAAGCAAGCAGAATCAGACAACGATATAGGATGTTGAAGGCTAGGCAAAGTTGTGCCTGCTCTGCACAGTGATCTATGCCAAACCAACACAAAACCTTATCTTGAAGAAGATCGGGCACCTGTTTGTGCAGCTCTGCCTGTGTTTGGCGCGCATCCATAGTGAACATCCACTCGTACAGCGAATGTCTAAAACCGAAAACAGGGGAGTGCGGATCCCTCTCCGTATCGGAGGTTTGATGGTGCAACCTGTGCACTCCGACCCAGTTGACCGGCCCGCCCATGAGGTTGAGATATCCACCTGAAACAACCAGGTACTTCAGCCAGTCCGGCACCTTCAGCGATTTGTGGGTGAGGAGCCTGTGATAGCCCAGGGTTATGCCCATTCCCTGGTAGCAAAAGAAGATGAGGAACCAGGCCGCGAAAGTCAGTGCCAGAGACCAAACCGAACCATGCGCAAAATCCAAAGTCGGTGCCTCCGAGACGAGATGGTTCCTGTTCTTGGAGTGAGCCAAGATTTTTAAGTTATAACACGTCCGATCGGCGAAAAGCTTTCTGTTTGGTAACAAACGGTACATGTTAAGGGATTGCGCCGGAGAAAAGGTTGTACCTGTGGCTGTTTCGAAGATGCGCTCCGGCGCTCGTATCAATACGATCAGTGGTTTGAATCAAGCTCACCGGTGCGGGTTACAATTGCGAGGCAATTGTGACGATTTCGCAACGCTGCGAAGCAGCGTTTTCGTCGAGCAAGGTAAAAACTGGTGGTGATACCGTATGAGGTACCATAAGCGGCTTACTGAAGTAACGTTGTCTGGGCTTGTTATCTCAGGCACATGCCTGCCGTCATTTGGGTACGTGATGGCAAAGGAGATTCAGCCGCCGCCCCGTGCCGCGCTGACAGATAGATACCTGGCTCTGACCGATACCGGTAAGCTTGAGTCCTCGCAGGTCGATTCGATCGAAGACGAAAAACTCGACCTGGCGCGATTGGTTCGTGGTGGAGTGAGGAGACCGAAGATCGGATTGGCTCTTGGCGGAGGCGGAACGCGTGGCGCCGCTCATGTAGGCGTTCTGCGAGTTCTGGAGAAGGAGGGTATTCCGATTGACTACGTGTCAGGCACCAGTATTGGTGCTATCGTCGGGGGGCTGTACTGCGCCGGAGTGACGCTCGACGATATTGAAAGGATGGTTGTTAAGAAAACGCTGATGAAAGCCTATTACACCGTGCCGATCTGGTTCCGGGTCGCCCTGGTACCGGTTTTTCTCGTGCCGCATGCGTTAGGACATCATCATTATGACGGACTTTATCGTGGAAACAAATTCGCCTCGTTCATCAATAAGTGCGCCGGCGTCAATAATCACCAGATCGAAAAATTGAAGATTCCATTCTGCGCAGTCGCTGCAAGTTTGATGGATGGAAATGCACACGCAATCAAGACGGGTGATCTTGGAAAAGCGCTGCAGGCAAGCTCCGCGATACCGGTTCTAAGAAGACCTGTCGAAATCGAGAACAATCTCTATGTCGACGGCGGTATCATCAACAATCTTCCCGTTGAACAGGTAAGAGAGATGGGCGCCGACATCGTCATTGCAGTCGATGTTGATGAGCGGCTTAACGACAACGATCTCAACGAGTTTAAGAAAATCGGAAGTGTCTATAACCGGGTGGTCAGCATTATCTTGTCGAGAGTCGATAGTGACCAGGTCTCGAGCGCCGATGTTTTGATTCGCCCGGATGTCAACAGGATAAAACTGTTGTCAACCAGGGAGTCCGACGCTCATCGCGCTATTGAAGCCGGAGAGAAGGCGACAAGGAGCATGATGACACAACTTCGTCAGGAGATCCTGTCGCGTACAAGTGACCTCCCTGACCAAGTAGAACGCAGTGGAATAGCAAAATGAACGCGTGCTAATGAAATGCGGAATTTCACGAAATTTCTACAGATCAACGAGCCCTCTAACTGCAGCTTCGCACAGTAAACTGTTGATGCGAAAGGAATGGGAATCCTCCCACAAGATTGCAGTAATTTAGCTTGATTTGCTGCGCCTCTCAGCATACAGTGGGAACAGCCTAATCCGAGTCCTAAACTACATCTTAGGATATTGCAGTAATCAATTTGGCGTTGGCGGTAATAAATGCGAATAGTAATAACGGGCGGCCCTTCAGTTGGAAAAACGACGATAATAACACTGCTTGAGGTCATGGGCTATCGCGTGGTTCACGAGATGGCAACCAAGATCATCAAAGAAGGTAAGTACCTTCCCTGGGTGGATCGCGTCAGATTCCAGTCCGAGGTGCTCCGCCGGCAACTTGCTGCAGAGGCTTCGATACTCGATTTCGATGTGCCGATTTTTTTGGATCGTGGTGCATTCGATGGCGAAGCTTATTTTATTCATGACAAATTGCCTGTTCCTCCAGCCTTTTCGACGATCGATCCGACTCAATACGATCTCGCCTTCCTCATTGAAGAGCTGAACTTCTTTGATGCCAACGAAGTTAGACGTGAAAATCTGGAATTTACAATAGAGCTTGGACAGATACTGGAGCAGTGCTACAGCAGTCGCAAAATCAAGGTTGTTAGAGTTCCTGCTATGTTGCCGCATGCGCGGGTGGAGTTCATTCTCACACACATGAAAGAGTATGCCAAGAACCGTGTGCGCACAGCGGAACAGGCCGCCTTGATGTTCAAATCGATGACTCCTTCGGTGACGCCGGTCACGCGATAATCTGCTGACTTCCAACTTTTGCAATGCACATAGTTTTTCAGAAAAGACTGCTATCATTCAGCATGCTTTTGGCCATCTCAGGTGCATTTCAACCAGCCATGTCTCAAGACGACGAAAAAGCTGATTTGATTCTGACTAACGCAGCCATCTATACCATGAATGCTAGCCGTTCCTGGGCGAGCGCTCTGGCTGTGAAGGACGGCAAGATTTCTTACGTTGGCACCGAGTCTGGTGCATCTTCGTTCAATGGGGAGCGAACAAGGACGATCGATTTGAAAGGGCGCATGGTTTTGCCCGGTCTTCACGACAGTCATGTTCATCTCATTGATGGGGGCGTCGACCTTTCGACGTGCGGTCTTCTGGATTGCAAGACAAAGGCCGCTGTATTGTCGAAAATCAAAGAGTACGTGGCAAGCCATCCTGACAAGAAGTGGATTCGAGGCGGTGGGTGGAATCTGCCTGTTTTCAAAGACGGCAATCCCCAACGTCAGGATCTCGATCGCCATTGCGGTAGCACGCCTGCGTTCTTCGAATCACAGGATTATCATTCCGGCTGGGCGAACAGCAAGGCTCTTGAGCTTGCCGGAATCACAAAAGACACCCCCGATCCCGAAGGTGGTCGAATCGAACGCGATAAAGCGGGTCGACCGTCAGGAACGTTGCGCGAATCAGCCATGAAATTGGTGTCGAATGTAATACCTGAGCGTCTGCCTGATGAATACGTTCTTGGTCTTGAACGTGCTCAAAAACTCGCTAACAGCTATGGGATTACCTCTATTCAAGACGCCTGGACCAGCGACCATCTGTTGAGAGCCTACCAGGCTTTCGACCGCGATGGGAAGCTCACCGTCAAGGTCACATGTGCGCCGGAAATTAAGGCGGAAAACGCCGACCGGCAGATTGATGAGCTGCTTTGCAAGCGTCGGCAGTTCGCTGGCAAGCGGATGCGCCTTACCTCAGCCAAGCTCTTTGCTGACGGTGTAATCGAAGCCTGTACTGCTGCGCTACTAGCCCCATATCACGGACGCAGCGGCGACAAAGGCAAGCTGCTCTTCGAACCTGATCAAATTAAAGCGGTCGTCCATCGACTCGCAAAGGAAGGAGTGCAGGTGCACGTCCACGCCATAGGCGATCGAGCAGTGAGAGCCAGCCTCGATGCATTTCAGAACGCGTTGGAAAAGGAAGGAGCAAAGGATCTGCGGCATCACATTGCCCATCTTGAGATGGTTGACGAATCTGACATCCCGCGTTTTCGCCGGTTGTCCGTCAGTCCTAACGTTCAGGCCTATTGGGCTCAGCAAGATCCGTACATAAAGGAGCTTACCGAGCCGTATCTTGGAAAGGAGCGCTCCAGAGCGCTTTATCCCATCGGCCAGCTTGCGGCATCAGGGGCGGTACTAGTTGCCGGCAGCGATTGG
>CAZISK010000372.1:0-7707 GCA_964541355.1 uncultured Candidatus Obscuribacterales bacterium | reverse complement strand
TAAGCGACTTCCTTCGACTGACACGACATCGAGAGTAGGGCACTGCATTAGCTCCTGCCAGACTTCATCAGATAGATCGCAGTTATCAACCCTTATTCGCGGTGGCTCGATTTGAGAAATTGCCCGCGCGCTCTCTAATGTTATTGGAGCCTGAATCAGTACTTCCCGGTGGGATAATCCTTTCGTGGTCCCGGAGGGGAGGACTGTCACAGTTTCCATCGGCTTGTCCAAATACGAAGCTATCGACAGGTTAGGCGAATAATCACTAGTATCTAAAGTGCTCCACAGGCGCGAAAGCAGACCCAAAACAGAAGCAAGCACAACGACAAAAATAACAACCATAGCCTTATCGAAAGATTTCGGCTTGAACGCCGGCTTGAAGACCGGCTCAATAGCCGCCTTCTCCTCGCGCTTGTCTTTGGCTGCCAGCAAAGCAGATCGCAGAGCCGACATTGATGGAAATCTATCCTCCTTTTCCTTGTTCAGACAAATTTCAATGACGCCGATGATGTCGTCTGAGACCCCTACGCCCAGGTCAGCCAGGTAAGGAATCTCTTCCTGAAGGTGCCGGTTAAGCGTCTCCAGCGCCGAGTCGCCGGCAAAAGGTCTTTCTCCGCTTACCGCTTCGAACATAATACAGCCTAACGAATAAACTTCTGATGTACTGTCGTAAGGCAATCCTTGCACTTGATCCGGGCTCATATACCACGGCGTTCCAACGACTGTAACTCCCTGAACCTGTGTTTTGGACTGCATTTCTTGCGTTGATTTCGACAGTCCAAAATCGATTAAACGAATGGAAAGTTTGTCTCTTCCATCTAGTTCAACGAGTATGTTAGAGGGCTTTAGATCCCGGTGAAACACTCCGCGATCGTGCATGTATTGCAGAGAATCGCAGATCGGCACGAACAGCGCTAGAAAGTCTTGTTGATTGACTGGCCCATGCAGTTCCAGTAGTTGTTGCAAACTCACCCCACGAAAGTATTCCATTACCATGAATGGTCGACCGCTCTCTGTAACTCCAAAGTCGAGAATCTCTATGATGCTCTCATTCTTCAACTTGCTCGCGATCTTGGCTTCTTGCTGGAACGCAACGACGCTGTCATCAGTGACCGCCAATAGACACTTGACTGCGACTAGCTTCTTCAAATACTTATCGGTACAGACGTAGACCTCGCCTAGCGCACCACGACCGAGGAGCTTGAGAGGACTGTATCGATCCAGCGGGAAATTACGCTGATCCAGATTGAGATCGGAGTCGACCTCGACCTCCTCCAGTCCATATGAAAACTTGGCGGCTCTATATGCACCTTCAGCCTTCTTTGATGCTTTCGGGTTCTCACATTTACAACAATTCTCAGAAAATATCCACTGAGTCAGAGATCCCTTGTACTTCTCCGAAATGCGCTTTCCACAATTTACACAAAGACTATGCCCATCATCATCAGCCGACGGCATTACATCACAATGACAGGATGCCAGCCATTGTGTGATACTACCAGTAGCACCACTGCGTTTAGGACGCTGACAAATCGAACACTGATCGTTGTCTGTTATTACCATGGGTTTCTCCCCACGACAATTCTACCGTAAACTGGGACACTCGAAATAGATGACGAATTGATGGACCCTGAGTTAATCTACTCACTACAGCGCTCAGCAAGGTCACTCACTTCTTGACAGTAGCTTCAATTCGCTCCTCGAGCTCTTTCTGAATGTCACTGTGGACGCTCTTCTCCTTGAGGACTTTGAGAGTCGCCTCCATTAAAGCCCGATCGTTATCGATGCGGTCTCTAAATCCGATTATGAACCGTCTTTGCAATTCTCGGGTTTTGACAAAAATCAGGATGTCCTCAACCAACAGCTCGAGCTGCTTGGGATCATTTTTGATCGTTTCGACCAGCAAACTGATCGCCTCAATTTTCGTCTTGTCGTCGAAGGGAGCGTTCAAAAGCATTGGTCGTAACTGTTTTAGGGATTGGGGATCTCCTTTTATCGATTCAAACAATTGTTGAATTTCGGCATCGACACCTTGCTCCTTTGCCTGTTTTTTCCATTTATCAAAAATCTCATTGTTTGGACCAAAATGCTCCGTTTTGGAAAACGCCCGCTGAAGCCTCTGCTTTCTCTCCAATGCATCGCCAGTCTGACTTCGAGTAGCGCTCTGGAGTAGCTCATCCACCTGCTTACGCACATTGCCGTCTCCATCGCGTAAGGCTCTCGCGGCAGCTATGAAGGCTATCTCCTCAACCCAAGGAGCGCCGGAGGCTAACAAGCCCTTCGCGACTGATAATTGGACATCAGGCGGGACAATATCCAGGAAGTTCTCAATGGCAGCAATTCTCTTCCGCATAGCCAGAGAAATCGACAACATGTTGGATGGTGCCCAATTGCCACCATCGGCAATTCCGAATTTAGTATCATCACCAACGTTGACTAGCTTAGCGGTCATCGCGGTGTAAGCGTCTTCAAAAGATTGCGGGAAAGTAGGCAGATAGTCCTTTCCGAATGCTTTGAAATAGGCTCGGAACCTCGAGACCTCAGCAGGTTTCTTCAGCGCCTCCGTGAGCTTCTTCTGCAATTGAATCAATGCCGGGTCACCAGATCTGAGCGCTCTCACACTCGCCTGTCGCAATGCTCCTTCGGATGAGAGCCTGATTTGATGGTTGTCCTGGAATGGCTCTTGCAGTCTCAACTTCAGCTCGCTGCCGTCCTCTTGACTCAACTCTTTCAGAATGGCATCGATTGGAATTCGCTTGAGGCAAGGCGCATTTGAGCCCAATGCAGAAGCCGCCTCGAAATAGGCGCCAGCAAGAATGGCATACTCGTCCGATGACGGAGGTTTACTTCCTTGCATCGCTACGTCGACCATCAGATTGACCCAGGGTTCGATCTTTTCCTTATCAGGTTGCTTGTATGGCAGCGCGAGCTTATCGAGAATTTCGTCGCGCGGTTGCCGTATTGACTCTTTCTTCTTCGAGTCACGAGGAAGGACAGCTTCTGTAACCTCGCGAAAGACCTCGGTTGATAGTCGAGCATTGCCGGTTGAGTCTTTAGGGAGATTGTTCAAACTGCGCTCTACGGCGCTGACACTTGGAGGGGAAGGCATGACGGACCCAGGACCCGCACTTTTCACGCGGCCTCGACGAGCGATTTCGATACCGAACATGGTATCTTTCGGATCGAAGTCCCAACAATCCAGGTGGAACCGAATCTGCCGTGCCCTTTCATCGGCTGATTCGCCAGGGATACGCCTGGTGTACGGCATGGCATGCATAACCAGCTTCAATACTCGCTCGCGATCGTGCCTGGCAATCGCCAAAAGTATATCCTTTGCTTCCTTGTTGCCATCGACGACTAGATCGCTGAGCGCGACGATAAGTTTGTCCTTGGCTGCCTCAAGCGATACTTTGTCCATAAAGGACACATCCGTTATTTGCTTGTAGTCGCCACCGGGAAACAGAAAGTCTTTTAGATACTTTACCGCCGAGAGGCGGCTGTCAATATTTGCGGAGCGACTGGTATCATCCGCCTCCGACAAACGTGCAATAACGTCAATGCTGATTCTTCGTTGCTCCGCCGTGGGATTAATGAAGCCCTTCGCATCACCGGACAGAAGGAGCTTTGCATGAGAAAACCTCTCGTCTCTTTCGATGTATCCATAGCGCATGGTCTCGAAGATGGTATCAGTGTAACTCTTTATCGGATAGTCTTTCTGCGTCGATTCGGTTGTCGCTCGCAAAAGCTTTCCGCCTAGCGATTCTTCGATTGTCAGCCTGTGGTTGCGTCTAACCAATTTGAGCTGCCTGCCGTCTGGTACTTCCACCTCGACAGTTCCCTCCGGCATTATTTTGTGAAGAAAATCTCTCACCGATGTTTCCAGCGGAGACAATTCACCCTTCTTTCGACCTGCCAGCACGATATCTGCCAGAGCCATAACGGACATCGGATCTTCTTTCTCGAACAGCCCATGTTTCAACAGTTTTTCAGCATCTTTTTTGTAACCATCCTCTTTGGCCGCAAACAATAACTGGCTACAGACCCTATATGCATCAAGGCGGTCCTGCCGATTAAAGCCGGTGTTCGTCGGATCTAGAATTACAGTGGCTGCGGCGAGGCGTATCATTTCAGCACCATTCATCTTCGCTTCTTTTACCTTGGGCTCTAAATTTCCGCCCGCATGAACGAAGATATTCGCCTTGTACTTAACGTCAGCACCACTAGCTCCCAGTGCCAGTCTTATGCTGCTCAACCTCGGGTCTCCGGATGTGAGCGGCACGCCCTTGGAGCATTCAAAAATGGTATCGACGACATCCTGGCATGAATCAGAAGAGCCGAACGACTTCAGCATGCGATCGGCAAGAAGCGATTTATCTGTCAACTTGGATGGAGAAGCGTTCGCGTAGCGATGACTGACGCTATCCCGCAGTCGGTACAGCAACGCCCGTGCCGCAGTCATGGCTGGATTGCTTGTGTTCTCATCGAGAGCAAACATATCGAGACTTTCGATCACCGATCTGCTCCTGTACTTCTGCATCTGCTCAATTATCTCGAGCTGAACCACGTATCGTTCTAATGGTTTAGAACCGATGTACTCTATCTGCCGTGAATCGTAGTAAAGGAGCTCCGCTAAATAGTCTGCGTGCTCTGTAAGTAACAGAGGATTCTTAGCTCCATTTCGTGCTACATATCGATCGAGCGCTTGTAACAGGTCCCATCTTACACGTGGCTCCGTATCAGCATCGTTGATGATAAGCTTGACTCGATCTACGGTCCTTACATCGGCAATGTTATTAGCATCGCCATCCAACAAACGGATCACCACATCAGTTGCTCTGCGCTTGAGTCTTTCCTTGGTCGCCTGGTCGGATATCCACGTTATGTTTTTGTTTTCCGCGATCTGAGACAAGAGCATAAAGATAGCCTGCTCCGCACTTTCTCTTTCGCCCGAATTCTGACTTACTGCTTTTATGAAGAGATTGTCTTCAAGATGCTTTGCTCTGGCAGGATTTTCTATAATTTGCTTTTCCGACACGACGACCGTGTTGTACACGGGGTCTCCTTTTAACGTTTGGATCTTTGTCGGTACCTTCTTCTGGACGAGCACTTCGGCTTCGATCGTCGCAGGTATTTTCTGATACTCGGCAAAAACGTCATCGAGAACCTTCGGTCCGAGAATCTCCCAGTTAGCCTTGTTTGTTCCGCGGAATCGTTGCTGTGCTGCGATTACTCTGTTTCTATATAACTCGTCGCGGACAGGAAAAGACTGTGCCAGCCGATAGCTCGAAGCCAGAGTCCTGATCGCCGGATCTGTCTCGCTTTCCAGACTGAGATCAGCGGCCTGCTTGAAGCCGTAGTTATCGAGGGTGGCTAATGCGGATAAAGCTTCCAACCTTACAGAAGCACTGGTATCAATCGCTTGCGTTTGATTTCGTTCTGCCGGTTTGGCAATAACCTTTAGAATAGACGAAGAGCGCTCCGAAACTATGTTTGACTCTACGAGCGCCTTTATAGCTTCGACTCTAACCATTGGATTTGGAGAACGGTGCGGATTAACGCCAAGATTTGTCCCCATAGATGGTTCGATCAGTTTGATAATGGCAGACTCCAGGTCAGACTTGTGTGCCGTAGCAAAGACCGAGCATTTTCTGAGCAGATTGATCTTTATCAGTTCGACACCGGGGTACTCAGGCAGTTCAAGCAATTTGAGCAAAAATTGTTTGCCGTTTTCATCGAGTGCGTTGATGTCGTCATGAGACAGACGCGCCACAGCTTCGGCCGTTGCAGCGATATCATCGGCTGACAATTCCTGTCCAGTGATTATCTTACGAGAGCCGGCGCTGATAACATCAACGAGCGCCTTGCTTCGTTGCTCAGGTGTTGCCAGCACGCTCAAAGAGCCCAGATCAATGAGAGCTACAATCGACGCGATTCTCTCAACAGGATTTTTCGAATTCTTACTTTGTGAAACTAATTCCAGTATGCTTTGAGTAGCAAAGTCAGAGGGAGATTTTTCGTACCTTTGCATGGCAGTATAAATCTCACGATTCAGCGTGTTCTCCTTCCCGGAGCCAAGCCATTTCAGACCCTGTACTGCCATTACTCGCACATTGTCGCTAAGCGACTTATCGGCAGCAATTTCAGCAAGATGCAGCCGAAGATCCGCCGGAGAATTGCCCACCGAAGCAGCAATATAATCCACGCGCTGGCTGCTTTCAATCTCCTGTAGGGCATGCTGCTCGAATCGGCTCAGACCGTCAATCAGCCTGACCATATTCTCGATCGCGCTCAACTTAGCAGACTCCTCCGCACCCGGATTCTTGATCACCTCACGCATCGTTGCTGCCAGATAGAACGGTCCGCAGTCTTCAACCTCGAGACGAAATTGCATTTCAGCAGCGAAGAGCTTGAGAGTGGCGTCATCTCCCGCAGCACAACTATTGATCACCGACAGCGGATTAACGCGCCGCCACATATCAATTTGTTCAAGGAACCGTCCGTTATTTCTAGCATCGGATTCCAGAATCTTTAGGATCTCGATTGGTTCTGCTGATACCGCATACAGTGCCATGACGGCTGAAAACTTTTCGACAGGTTTCACACTATCAGCTGCCAATACTTTTCCAAGTTCGGATATCAGCTTGGTTCTGGCCAGTTGTTGTTGGATCGTCCATTGTTTACTCTGATCCTCACTCATCTCAGGCGGGGTCTTAGCAAAGAACAACTCTTTCATGCGCCTCTGAATCGCGCGCATGTTCTGCTTTTCCGCATCAGTGCGCGAGCTGCCGCACAAGCTGTTGATATACTCATCAGCAATGTGAAACCTGGCAAGATGATTGTCGATGCTGTCTGCGATGGGCTTGAATAAACCAAGCTCCGGCTGTTGCAAGTGAGTATCCAACTTTCCAGAAGTGTCGAGTTTTAACCCTCCGATAGTAAGAAAAGCGCTGTCGAGCACTGCAATTTGTTGTCGAATCTTTTGATTCTGCTTAACTGGTTTACCAAGGATCGACTCGGTAAGCCTGGGTGAATTGAGCGCTGTGAAGCTCTGCCTGGGCTCCACAGAGGGTGCGATATTTTCATTCTCCTTCGATTTTAGATATTTGTGATAGAACTCCTTACCTAGCAAAACGACAAAAGCAGCCTCATTAGCACCCGTGACAGTTTTGTAGATCTTGCTGTCTTGCTGGAGCTGATTCAGTTTAATCAATGGACCACGAATCGCTTTCGTGAAACGCCATTCCGAACTGGCAAGATTTGCAAGCGCCACCGAGCGATATGCAGGCACTGCGGCAGGCACAAAACTACGATAAAAGTTGCTGCTAACATCCGCCAGTATCAGCCCGCCGCGTAAGCCGAGAGCTGTTGGTCCCCAATCTTGGGTCATGACATGAGCATTGTGGAGCAACAGTCCGCTGGCACCAAGAGCCCCTCGACCAAAGCAGATGGCGGCCTCCTTTAGACCTTGCTTCCCGGCATAGAGCGCAAGCGTCCCGGCTCCAAATCCGGCAGTAGCCATGGTCAGATCTACAACTCCATCTACCATTATCTCCGTCACGTAGAGGATTTGCTGGTAGGTCTTCATCGTCTCTGCTTCTTCAATCGGGACGACTCTAAGCTTAAGACCATGACTGATTACGGGCACCATTCCGCCTGCAGGAACCATCGTCTCAGTCACTTTCGCTGCACCAATCTTAGTGGCGCCCA
>CAZISK010000371.1:0-7707 GCA_964541355.1 uncultured Candidatus Obscuribacterales bacterium | reverse complement strand
CAATCCCTTCGGGAGTAAGAGAGCCTGTATGAATCAACACCGTCTCTTCGTCGATAGCGCAAAAGCACGTATCAAGATGGTAGAAGCGCTCCGACTTGAGTGGAAGTCTTATGACCGGCGCGCCAAAGAACTCGCCTATATAAGGATACGCTTGCGGGAGCGTGCGGAACCCGCTACCGCCCCAAATCAACGCTCGACCCGGGTGCCAGATTGCATCACCACTGCCTTCGAAACCGATCCTTTCCGGAATCCCTTCTACCCGGTATCCATGATCGCTGAACCATTTCGAAAAGGCGCCTACCTCTCTCTGGCGAGAGCTGTGCTTCATCTGACTCAAAACACAGAGCTTCTTGCCTTTGGCATCCAGCCCGACAAAGGTTTGATTGGCGCAGAAGACCATGTCTTCGCAATCGCTTACCGGCTCAATCAGCTCGACATGAGCAGAGGAATCGCAAAAAGATTTTTGCACATCGTTCCACTGACGGCGAGCCTTGCTTGTATCGACATTTCCGATGTTACCTTCCATGTGTGGGTTCTTCACATCGACGACGTCGAAGTAGTCTGGTGAGCACATAAGCATCGTATTTGGTATCGGCATCTTCCGACACGATTGAAGAAGGTTGCCTGGAAGCTGGTCGACAGAATCATAGATTGCGATTGTAGAATTCATGGACATTTCTCTCATTTAGACAGTTATTGCACGTTCAATCATCGAACGAAGTAAGTCAGGGTCACTCTCATTGAGCTCATATGTAACACGGATAGTGGGCTTATTGATCTTCAAGACACGAGACAGATCGATAGGGGTGCCAATCAAAACGACATCACAAGGTGTCGCGTTGATTGTCTTTTCGAGGTCGTTAATCTGTTTAGCGCCATAACCCATCGCCGGAAGTATCTCGGTGATGTGACCGTACTGTTCCAGCGTGGTCTTGATTGAGCCGACCGCGTAAGGGCGCGGATCGACTATCTCAATAGCACCATTGTCTCTGGCCGCCACATATGCGGCTCCGAATGCCATGTCGCCGTGAGTCACGGTAGGACCGTCTTCGATGACAAGCACGCGACGACCTTTGATAGCATTGTCTTCAGAGAGTCCTATCGGTGAGTCGGCCAACAACACCTTCGCGCTCGGGTTGATCCTGGCGATATTTCTTTCAACGGTGGTGACATCGTCTTTATTGGCTGTGTCAACCTTATTGATTATTACCAGATCTGCCATTCTCGCATTAGTCTCACCAGGATGATAAGAGACCTCGTGCCCGGCGCGATGCGGATCGGCAACGACGATGTGCAGGTTCGGCTTGTAAAAAGGGATGTCGTTATTGCCGCCATCCCAGAGGATTACATCGGCTTCGCTCTCCGCCAACCGCAAGATCTGCTCATAATCCACCCCGGCAAGAACAAGATTGCCGTGCTCAATGTGAGGCTCATACTCTTCGCGCTCTTCAATCGTGCAGTTCGCCGCATCAAGATCGGCAAAATCCGAAAACCTCTGGCAAACTTGCTTAGATAAATCACCATACGGCATCGGATGGCGCACAACTGCGACTTTCTTGCCAAGCTCTTTCAGTACTTGGCAAACCCGGCGTGTGGTCTGACTTTTGCCACAACCGGTCCTGACCGCACACACCGCAATTACCGGTCTGGTCGATTTGAGCATGGTGTGCTGCCAACCCATAATCCTGAAATCGGCTCCGGCAGCATTTACGGTTGCGGCCTTGTGCATTACATCTTTATGGCTCAGGTCCGAATAGGCAAGAACAACCTCGCTGATCTCATGCTTCCTAATGAGCTCGCTGATTTTGTCCTCCGATTCAATCGGTATTCCGGAGGGATAATCCGGTCCAGCCAGAATTGGCGGATACATACGCCCATGTATATCAGGTATCTGGGCAGCCGTGAAAGCCACTACCTCGTAGTCCGGTTGCCCTTTCCAGAAAACATTGAAGTCGTGAAAATCGCGCCCTGCGGCACCCATGATGATAAGTTTTTTTCTTGATTGCATGTTACGGGAGAACTCCAGTCTCCTGAATTCTATACAGCTACCGTATTGCAATCATGAGATGGCTTACATGCGCCTGAACAGACCGACCACCACACCTTGAATCTGCACGTCCTGACTGCGCGAGATAAAAATAGGCTCCATTTCGGAATTGCCGGGCTGAAGGCGATAGCCTCCATTTTCCTTGAAGAAACGCTTGAGTGTAGCCGAGCCATCTTCTAGGAGAGCCACGACAATTTCACCATTGTGTGGAGAGGGGCTGGGCTTGACTATGACATAGTCACCACTGAAGATACCATCTTCGATCATGGAATCGCCCTTTACTTCAAGGGCAAAACAGCCAGAATCGGCATATTCACTCTCGATCCGCAGGTACTCGGGCGACTCGAGCGCATCTATGGGAGCGCCGGCAGCGATGCGGCCGGCAAGCGGCACGCCAACCTGGGAGATCTCGCTCTCAGGGGACTCGGTCGAGCCTAGATAATGATCGCCGGCATACTTACTTTCCGAGCTAATGTATTTCAGCCCTTCGCCGACAACACGCATGGAGCGATTAAGCTTGGACTCCCAATGCACCATGCCCTTCTTCTTGAGAGCGACGACATGCTGATGCACGGTCATGCGATTTTTCAGCCCCAGAGCGGTTGCCAGCTCCTGAAGAGTGGGCGGATAGCCATGCTTATCAGTCAGCTCGACAATCGCATTCAGAACGTCCTGTTGGCGTGGCGGTAGTGTATTGGCTGTCAACTTCCCATCCTCTAAAACTGTACTTTTCAACCTCACCCATACGTAAGTATAGTATCGGTTTTGCTTGCTGTCTACCCCAAATTCGAATTTGCCCGAAGACTTTTTTCAGGGCACCATTTCCGGTGCCCACTCGACGGTCAATAGCGACCTGGAGAAATGAACGATTGGATCGCCTTCGCATATCAAACCGATAGGATCCAACATAGTATTGACGGCAAAGTCGGCATGCGCTGTTTGCAAGGGCCACGGCAGATGATGGACATGCGCGCGAATAACGCAGTTGTCACCAGATATAGTGTATAAACAATAACGTTCCGTCAGGAAATGCTCGAGCGTACCGGGTAATGCGCTTACAGCCTCTTTAGGCTGCCATGTGAGCTTCAATCGGGCGTTCTGTCCGCGCCGATCGATCCTTTCACTTTCGTAGAAGTATTTCCCGCCCCGTTCAGCGCATTGCATTGCCGCGTAATAATAAGGAAGGTGGAACCAGGTTCTTGCTCCTTCAACCGCAAGCAGGCTGGAAGCATCGAGTGAGAAAAAATATACGCCGGGAATGCCGTCGACAGTCACGTATGTTCGGACGTTGAGTTCAAGGAAATTCGAGACACCATAAAATGGTGGCATAAGGCGCATTCTGACCTTGCGCATCTTGAAAGGGACGATCCCAATAAAAGCGCGTCCGTCGAAAGTGTCAAGTGTAAGTCCATCTGGTATCAACGGACTCACAGAGCCAGGATCGAAAGACCAGTGCGCGAACAAAAGATCGTCCCAGGTCTGCGTCATCACCCAGGGCAGAGCCGGATATGGGTAGGAGCGATGAGCGCAATTGGCCAGAAGACTCTTCATTGATTTTGAAACCAGGTTCTCCTGCAGTGCGCCAAAAGAAGATCGTCCCAGGACTGCGTCATCACGCAGGAGAGAGCCGGATATGGGTAGAAGCGCTGAGCGCAATTGGGAAGGAGACTCTTCATTGATTTTGAAACCAGGTTCTCATGCAGTGCGCTACGGTTATGAGCACTAGACGTGTACTAAGAGTTTTAGCACTAGACATGCACTATGAGTTGTGAGCACTAGACGCGCGATACGAGCCAATTATCACTTGTTAGCGATTTCGATAAGTAGCTCTTTTGGTTATTAGTCCTGTTAATAGTTTTCGTTGTGAAGCGATAAGTATCTGTTTTACAAGAAGTGAAGCTTAAAGAATGCGCTGCCCGAGACTCGCCAAGATGAGTTCCACCGCGAGCTTCGCTGTTTTGTTCTGCATATCGAAAGCCGGGTTGAGTTCTACGATATCGATAGCGCGGATCAGTTGAGATTCGGCCAATAACGTCAATGCCAGATGACTTTCACGATAGTTGAGTCCGCCGCGGCTTGGTGTACTGACACCAGGAGCGATATCAGGATCAATGACATCGATATCAAAAGAGACGTGCAATCCGGCAACATCAGAGCCGCACGCACCGAGCGCTAGATCGGTAACTCTGCCGATTCCGAGGTGATCGATATCGCGCATGGTATACGGTGTGATACCAGATTGATCGATGAATTCACGCTCAGGTGGATCCACATCTCTAATTCCGATTAATACGGAGCGATGCGGCTGCACCTTCGGTGAGAATCCTTGCAACTCGGTAAGTCGTCGATCGCCGTTGCCCAGTGAGACGGCAAGCGGCATGCCATGAACGTTGCCACTCTCCGACGATTCGGGAGTATTGATATCGCCGTGCGCATCAAACCAGATCAATCCCCAATTTTGCTTAAGCTTGCGATAGTAGCTGGAGACGCCGGCGATACTGCCGATGGCGAGCGAATGATCGCCGCCGATGGTGATCGGTATCGTGCCCTTCGTGAGCGCGGCTTCCACAGCCTCAGCCACATCCTGACTGACCTGACCGATCTCCGGGACACACTTTGCCGGTGACTGCTTATCCCACCAGCAAACCGAGTAGGGCACCTGAATATCAACCTCTTCGGCGATCTTAAAACCCAATCTCTCGATGGATTCAGGTAACTCCGCCACCCGCATGGCGGCAGGCCCCATACTGACACCTCTGTGTGAACCGCCCAGATGGAGCGGCACATAGATGAGCGTCACAGAGTCAATTTTCTTACGGCTCGGAACAGGGGCGGCTTCCGTCTTTTGAGACTTCTCGCCTTCCTTTTTACTCTCCGCAATTTTGATTTCTGGTGCCACCATAGCGCTTTCCCTTGTGTGTAAAATTTCTTCCCGAACGAAGACGATTCCTGCATGCCTCATGGAATACAAGCGGTCTGTCTAATTTCCGTTACAGAGCGCAAGGCGGAAGGCATACATTGGTCAAATCATTCCTACCCTAGTGTATAATCTTCCGATAGTTTTGTCTTTCATTGTCGCGACAAAATGCCGGTTTGGTCGGGCGACAGCCACAGGGATTAACGTGCTATCAAAGCCCCGTTGGTCTCACTCAGAAAGTTGGCAACGCACACAGGCTAAGCTTATCTGAACCGAATGGAGGTTAGAGTTGTGATTCGTCCTATCGTAAAACTTTTCTTCCTGGCGAAAGCAGCTGTCGAGGTTGGGCGAGAGCGCCTCGAAGATTGCCTGGACGCCGTAACCGCCAGAGCGAGCGAATATAAATCGAATAGCTCGGAAAAGCTTTTCGAAACTAAAGATCGAATGAAGCAAGTGGCCAACGAGCTTTCGCAACACATTTGGCAGCGCTCTGAGATTCTCGAAAGTCAAGTGCGCGAGAAAATTCGAAGACAAGTTGCTGACTTCTCCCTCGGCGCCCTTGGCGACTCAACGGAGATCAACGAGCTGCGTGCGGAAATCGCAACACTGCGTGCCGAAATTTCCGAGCTCAAACAGATGAAGGCTTCCGTCTAGTCTTTCTCGAATTTCATTAGCCTGCGTCAGCGGATTTCGCGTCAACGGTCGATCGCATTAAAACTCTGCTTGACTGCGTGTAAGCTCATCTCATGAGAGTCATGCCAACACCAGACAAACAAGATCGCGCTCCGAAAGTCGATAAAAACAAAAGCGCTTCTGACAAGATCGACGATTTGAACACAATAGAAAAAGAGTCGAAAACAAGAACGCGTCATACAGATGGATCGCGGGCGAATGAAATGCCGCCAAGCAAGGAAGCGCCGGTGTCAGGCGCCTTGCAGAGACTGGGCTATGATCCGAACAAGGCGGATCGATCCGTCACCCCTTCCGAACTGGTCAAAGAAAAGCGCTTCTGGCAGGTGGCACGAACATTGAGTTCGTTCGTGGCGAGCTCGATCTCAGAGAGATACGGCAAAGACACAGCGCTTTCAAGCAGCGAAAAAAAGAGAAAACGAGGCAGTCGCGTAACCCAAGCGCTTATCGAACTGGGTCCGACCTTTATTAAGCTGGGACAGTTCCTGTCCGTGCGCAAAGACATCTTGTCGGAAGAAATGTCGAGCGAATTAGCACTCCTGCAAGACAAAGTTCCGCCCTTCGACATCTCGACAGTCCGACAGATTATCGAACTCGATCTGGGCGCGGCTCCAGAGAAAATATTTATCAAATTCGATGAAACGCCAATTGCTTCCGCAAGTATCGGGCAGGTACATCGAGCCTGGCTGCAAGACGGTACACCTGTCGCGATCAAAGTTCAGCGTCCCAACCTGGCCGCTCGCTTTTATCAAGATCTTGGCTACATGCGCCTGGCCACAAGATTGGGAGCAAAGGTAAAACCGAGCAAAGTGTGGGACGACTGGCTGAAATTATCAGACGAATTCGGACGTACCTTATTCCAGGAGATTGACTACCTGCAGGAAGGCAAGAATGCCGATCGTCTCCGTCAGATACTAAAAGATCATCCAGACATTCGCGTGCCCAAAGTCTTCTGGAAATACACAGGCAAACGCGTATTGACGCTGGAGTACATTCCCGGCATCAAGGTCAACGACATCAAAGCTCTGGAAGAATCAGGTCTGGACCTTACCTCCATCGGCAACAAGCTGGTGAGCTGCTATCTCGACCAGGTCCTTTTGCACGGCTTCTTCCACGCCGATCCGCATGCCGGCAACCTGGCTATCGACGACTGGGGCAATGTAGTGCTTTACGACTTCGGCATGATCGGCGAGATCACCGATGTGCAGCGTGATGCGATTACCGGTTGCATCGCATCAGTTATAAGACGCGATATCGAAGAGTTGATCGGTCATCTGAAAGTTCTCGAAATAGTCAAGCAGGACGCGAAGACTGAGCCGGTCAGACGCGCGATCGAGCCGCTAATCGACTACTACGCAGGCAAAGGCATACGGGAGCTGGACTTTTCCAATCTGGAAAACGATATCGACCAGATCGCCATCGATCGTTCGATCAGCATTCCGCCTACTCTGGCGTATTTGCTCCGCACAGGAACCTCGCTTGAAGGCGTTGCACGCACACTTCATCCGAACTTCAGTTTCGTCGAAGCTGCCAAGCCCTCGCTGAGGAAGTGGATTTTGAATAAGCCCGATCAGGCAGCCAACGTGTTGAAGCTCATGGGAAGCGAGTATGCCGCTGTGATAAAAGCAGCGTGGATGAAACTGATCAACGTAAAAACACTCGACAACTCATTCTCGTTCCTTACGTCGACAACCGGTCAGAAAGCGCTGACCAGTGAGAAAAAAGCAATCGGTTTTGACAAAGAGGATGTAAAGACGTCCAATGAAACATCAGATATTGACCGCGAGATGGCGGATTTGATCAATCAACTCGATCAAGTGAAAAGTCGAGTTAAGACTTTGGAGAACGAGATCGGAGAGTTCGCGAAAAATAGAGTAAATTTGTTAGTGCAGTCCATGTGGCTCCTCGCTTTTTCCATTTTGTATTTGGGAACCTGCTTGATAACTGAACTGCAACCGTATTCCAATTATTTTTTGATTGGAAATGGTGTAATGGTGGCAATAATAATTGGACACCTGGTCAGATCAAGTAAACTAAAAGACCGATCTGGTAC
>CAZISK010000370.1:0-7710 GCA_964541355.1 uncultured Candidatus Obscuribacterales bacterium | reverse complement strand
CGGAAAGACACGCGCAAACCATTGCTCCCAGACCGGCATCCCTTCTATAGGAACAATTATGCCGCTGAAAAACATCAGCGCCACGCCGAAAATCGAGATTGTCATCGTATAAATGCGAATTGTTCTCAGAATACAAGCCAAACCCAGACCAAGGCAGGTGAAGCAAAACATACTGAGCAAAGTGACGAGAACCAGACCGGCAAAGTTGTGTCCAAGAGAATAACCGACCACGGGCGCAGTGACAACCAGCGCCAACCAGAGAACCAGTGAAGCCTCGGCGGTTACAGCTATGGTCTTGGCGATGATCGCGGATCGCAATCCATTCGGGCTCAGAATGATCAAGCGATAAGTTTTTTCCATCCACTCGTAAATCCAGGAGAATCCCAGGTTCATTCCGGCAAGTACATAACAGAGATACGCCACCAGACCCGGTGTCATATAGTCCCTCAGATCAAAGTCGATCGGAAACAAGGTTGTAGTCGTGATCGGCAGACGCAGATCGCCAGAGCGCTGCGATAGCGCATGCAGTAAGCCCATCGAGATTTGATCGTCAACCAGCGGATTGTATCCCTCCGTTAGTATCTCAACCGAGTCTTCAAGCAGATCTTGATCGACACTCGCCAGCGCCACAATTTTTCCTTCGACCAGATCCTGCTTTGCCGCATCCAGGTCATCGTATCTCCGGACGGTGAACTTGCCGGATGCTTCGAGCTGTTTATCCAGCTCGCTTGCATTGCTTGGATCGTGAAGCCCGAACGGCATCTTAAGCGCACCGGACATGGTATTACCAACGAACACCAGAATAAGAACTGCCAGCAGGACGCTCGATATGAAATACAAAGGCCGACGCGTCCATTGTAGAAGGTCTTTTCGAATAATCGCGAGAACTCCGCTCACTCCAGGACGCCCCCAATCGTTCGCTCAGCCGAGATGGCAAGAAAGATCTCCTCCAGGGTAGGCTCCACTGTCGCGAATCTGGAATACTCCAGTGCACTCTCGTTGAGCCAGGCAATGACCGCGGCAAGTCCATCACGAGAGTCGGCATTCTCGGGCTGCTCTACATAGACTGTGTTGCTCAGAGTGTCGTGACGCACGACCCTACCCTGGCACTTCAGTTGTGAAAGCAAAGCATCCAGGCGCTCTTTCTCCACTTGTCGAGACAATTGGATGGCGATGGCACCCATTCCTCGGATGCTTCGGCGCAGCTCTTCAACGGTACCTTCAGCCACCAGCTGACCTTCGTGGATAATTCCGACCCGATCCGCGAGCAGCTCCGCCTCTTCCAGGTAGTGTGTGGTCAATAGAATCGTAACGCCTTCGCTTTTCAGCACCTTCAAGGATTCCCAGATCTGCCGGCGAGCGGCCGGATCGAGACCGACAGTCGGCTCGTCCATGAATAGAACTCTGGGAGAGTGCAAGAGCGCTCCCGCGATAGTCAGCTTTCTCTGCATTCCTCCGGAGAATTCCGCCACTCTATCGCCGCTGCGCTCAGTCAGCCCCGCTTTCTCCAGGAGCTCATCGATACGTTTTGCGCTGATATCGTTTTTGATACCATACAAGTCGGCGATGAATTTGAGATTTTCATACGCGGTGAGCTCCTGATAGATCGAGAGATCCTGCGAGACAATTCCGAAGCAGGCTTTCGCCTTTTCCGTCTCTCCTGCACCGTCAAAACCGCATATTGAAAATGTCCCGGAGGTTGGCTTCAACAGCGTAGTCAGCATATTTATCGTGGTCGTTTTTCCGGCACCGTTATCACCAAGCAAGGCATAAAGCTCCCCCGGCCAAATCTTCAGATTGAGGCGATCCACGCAAACACGCCGCCCAAAGGTTTTCTCTAAATCCTTTGTCTGGATGCTTGCATGCGCTGAGTCGATAGCTGGCTCGAGGCTTGGCACAGTTTGTCTCTCAAGACCTATACAAGATCAATCCTAACAGCCCGTACATTACCGGACGCCCCACTCAACTAAGATATATCCCGCGGTTCAACCCACAAGCCGTCGAGAATTGACCGCTACCATGTTTCCGGCGCTCGCAGGAGGGTCGTCTATGGAATAGGCTGAGTGCGAGTGTATCTTCTTCGCCTGATCAGCAGACCGGATCGCCTGTCATCAACGGCACACCACCGGAAGCCTTCATGATGCTGGAGATGTGAGAGACTTTGAACACTTTATAAATTGAAGGCGGCACGTTAATGAAGCCGACATTGTGCTTCTTGGAGCCGGCGCGGAGAAGCAGCTCCTCAAGCCACTCCAACCCATCGACCGAGATGAAATTACAGTCCGAGAAGTCCAGCACGATGTCGTCCTTGTCTGATGCAAGCGCTCGATCTGCCGCCTCTATAGCGCGTTCGAGAGGACCTTCGATGCGTACAAGCTCAGCAAGAGGCGCCTGTTCTTTTTTCTGATTTTTAGCGGCCATTATCTTTTCCTCTTCGTGATTCTAAAGTGATTGCCTCTGGGCGTTAGAGCTCAAGCACGTTGCCTGGGTGGATAAGCGCCGGTAAGCAGCTTTACAATATCCTCGCCGGGTGGATAACACGGATTTGTCTTGATCGCCATGTCCTCGAACGTAGATACGGCAAGAACCGGTATCGCCTTTTCGAAATCGGAAGGCGAAATGCCCAACTCAGAAATCGAAAGAGGTTGACCGGTCTGAACACCCAGATCATAGATGGCACGCTTGAGCGCGGTGACCGCTTGTTGTATGGCGTCGGCTGACTCGTTGGTGCCGTTCTTGTCTACAAGCCCTAAGAACCTGGCTGCGCGGGCATATTTTTTGTCGGCAATCCATAACGGATAATTGGAAACGGAGACGAACTTGCGCGGGATTCGAGAGTTGTAGTCTACCGTGGTCAGAAGGAACACACTGTTAGCCCGTCCGTGAGGAACATCAAAGTGCGCGCCCAGGCTGTGAGCCAGCGCATGGTTCAGGCCGACGGAGGCATTGCCGATCGCCATTCCCGCTAGACATGCTGCGTTATGCAGCTTGTGACGCCAGATCACCTCATTGGGCTTCTTGAGCACTTCGGGCAAAGCTTCAAAAATTAGACGCATCGCTTCCAGCGCGAGACCGTCCGTATAGTCGGAAGAGAACGTCGAGACAAGCGCTTCCAAAGAGTGGGTCAGGGCATCAAAGGCAGTATCACGTGTTATGTCTACCGGGAGACTGCGAGTGAGATTGGCATCGATGATCGCCACATTGGGCAGAAGAACTTCATCCACGAGTGAGACCTTGCGAGACCTCTCCTTGTCCTTCACCACCGCGAATGGTGTCACTTCTGAGCCGGTGCCCGACGTCGTGGGAATCGCCACGAGCTGGGTCTTTTGATGTTTTGGAAACTCAATAATCCGGTGTCGGAAATCGAGAAAGTTGACGGATAGCTCACTATGTTTCAAATCAGGGAAATCATACAGAAGCCGGATTACCTTGGCTGCGTCAAGGACACTTCCTCCACCGAGGGCGATGATGGTGTCAGGCTGACTGATCTTCATGACGTTGACGGCTTTTTGAATCTCAGCAAAGTCAGGCTCGATACCGATGTCGCTGAACACGTCTACTCGAGTATTGGCGGGCATACGCTCCATGACCATCGACAGATGACCGCGCCGGGCAGCGGAACGCGATGTGATAATGAAGGCATTGCGTGTTTCCAGATCGCGAAGATGATCGATGCTGCCTGGATTGATGTAGATGTTCTTCGTAGTCTGGAAAGAAAGTGTGTAATTCTTTCTGCGGGGGACACGCTTGTAGTTCATCAAATTCTTGATGCTGACGTTGTCCGAAGTGATGTTGCCGCCGCCTGTTCCGCAACCAAAGCTCAAAGTGGTGGTGAGGTTGTTATAAACTCCACCCAGCCCGCCTATTGAGGTCGGACAGTTGACGATCACGCGTCCGGCATTGATGGCTGAAGCAAATTGCTCGATTACGTCTTCGTCCTGGCTGAAAACCCCGGCGGTATGCCCGGTTCCACCAGCATAGTTAATATCGAGAGCACGGTTGATGCCATCTCGAACGGAATCAACAACTACGAAACCAAGCACTGGCATGAGCTTTTCGACCGCCAGTTTATGATAACGCAGCTCGCCCTCGAGCGGGCAGAGCAAGATTTTGGTCTCAGGAGGCACGTTGATGCCAGCTTGTTCAGCAATCAGGTTGGCGGACTGCCCGACCAATTTGTAGTTCATTCCGCCGGTTCGCTCGTCAATGGCGGCACCCGCCACTTTCTCGACCTCTCCCGGCGTGCAGATATAGCAGCCAAGCCGCTTGAATTCGGCGATCAAATCGTCGGAAATTTCTCTGTCCATTACCAGAGTCTGCTCGGATGGGCACTCCGTACCGTTATCGAATGTTTTCGAAATAATTATGTCCATTGCCGCCGAGCCAATATTGGCGCTCTTATGAACATAGACGGGAGTATTGCCGGAGCCTACACCCAGAGCCGGCTTCCCGGAGCTGTAAGCAGCCTTGACCATATTCGTGCCGCCGGTCGCCCAGATCAGGTCGACCTCTGGATGAACCATCATCCTTTCCGTCTCTTTTCTCAATCGAGGCGACTTCTCCACCCAGCCAATGAAGCCTTTGGGCGCTCCAGCCGCAATTGCTGCCTCATACAAAATCTTGGCGGAGAGATTGCTCGAGTTAGCAGCCATGAGATGCGGGCTAAAGATAAGACAGTTACGGGTTTTCGCACATGCGATGCTCTTGAAAATCACTGTAGAGGTCGGATTGGTGACCGGGGCTAGCGCCAGGATCACGCCCATAGGTTCCGAGATTTCGACCATGTTGTCTTCGGGAAACTCACGAATGACGCCGACGGTCTTTTTGTCCTTGATCTGGTGATAGAGGAACTCAGACGCTACATAGTTCTTCAAAATCTTGTCTTCTGTGCAACCCATCCGAGTCTCGAGATGGGCAGATTGGGCGAGCATCGCCGCGTTTTCGATGGCTGCGATCGTCATCGCCTTGACGATGGTGTCGACCTGTTCCTGACTGTACTGCGTGAATACGGCGGCCGCAAGGCGCGCTTGTCTGACGAGGTGCTCCACCCGTTCATCGAGAGCCGTATCTTTATCCTTGATCGTTGTTGACATAAGCTGCAAGCCCTCTCTATCCGCTTTCCCCATCTCATCGAATCAGCTCGTCGTGCCGAGCTTCGGATACCATACATAACCGCTGTTCTTGATGCCTGATTCGTTGGACACCCGCCTTCCGCGGGTTGAAGACCTAATCAAGTGTAGGTCAAAAGGGTATAAATGTGCCCGCCGACCAGCCAACCTTTTACAAAGCGATTTGCTTGAAAACAATCTGTTTCAGCCGATTCCGGCTCCAAGAGAACATATCGGAGCGGCGAGAGAAATACGACAGTATCGTCGCCGTGTTACATTCTTTACCGGCGTCGGGTGGAGCTTTGCGATCTCTTCGAACCGCGGACGCTGCAATCAGAATTCACGCCAAATCGTCACGGAAGGTTCCAGCGGGGCGGTTGACGAACGCTCATCAGGCAGAGCCCGCCAGCCATGTTAGCCCTGAAACCCAACAGTGGAGCTGATCTGAGCGCCGTCTAAGCATTAACTCTGAGTTTAAATACAAACAGTTGTCCCAACACACTTTCATTACTCCTGGATTGGTTTCGATATACGGGAAGGCTTTCCACGGTCAACATGTCGTTTCGCGAAGCGGAAAGATTCGACGGAGGCCTCATCCTGTGCTCCTTTCGAGGCTACAGGTCAGCCTCCCGTACTTTCCCCCTTGTGTGTATATAAATCCCTAATACAATATTCTCGGCGTTAACACGCCCAAACATCAAATGGGATCGGCCCACCGGCTTGGACTTCGTCGTGGCGATGGTAAAACAACATTCAATTGCGGCAACAACATTCAATAGAGATTGCTCCGTCTCTCTCAACGCAAAAATTGCTCTGGCGCTGTCTATAGCGCTTTCAACACCATTGGTGTGCTCATTCGACTGCGCAAGCGCTGCGGACTTCAGCCACGCCAAGAAAATCATTGTGCCACCGTCATCGATACCACGACGGTACGATTACAGCAACAATAGCGGCAGAGAAGCTGGACTTCCAGCGGGCTACAGCTCGGGGTACGGAACCAACGATCAAACAAACTCGCCTTCCTACTTTGACAGCGGTTCGCAGGGTAAAGCCGGTCTCGTCCCGCCGCCACCACCGGTAACACCAAGCCTTCTACCCTCCAGCCTGGCCGGAGATATCCCGCCGCCTCCGCCTATGGGTGATACCACCGCCCAGCGCTCGTTTGCGGGCTCGAGCAACTACCAACAGACCCACGCCGATCCGGCTCGCTCGACCTCCCTTGCACGACACGTGGAGAACAGCCAAAGCAACAAGCTCGGCGCAGAGAATGCCATAGTCGGTCATGTGTCGGCTCAAGCCGATACCCTCGTGAAAGAGGGCAAACTTCAGGAAGCGCAAGATCTTTTAGAGCGCTACGAAAAGACATATCCGCACAATACGACAATCACGAGCAAACTGTCGGAGATCAGCCTGGATCGGGCGAAATACTACATCCGCAACGATGATTTTGTCGAAGGAGCGAAGCAAGCACGACTGGCGCTCTCCTACAACAGCGGCAATATCGGAGCCAAGCATGCCCTCGAACAGGTTCTGCGTCATCACGGCATCGAGCCTCAACACCCGCTTTCGCGAGTAAAACTCGGCGATCTCCTCTTCTCACAGGGCAAGCTCAAGGAAGCTCGCGTCGAATACGAATCGGCGCTCAAGCTCGACCACTCCACGCAGGCATACATAGGACTGGGCAATATTGCGCTGAGAGAGCACAAGCTCAAAGATGCAAAGGCTCATTATCAACTTGCGCTGGAGAAGGAGCCGGAATCATCAGTTGCGCTGAGGCAGATCGGAATTGTCAGATACAAGTTGAAGGACGTGGTAGGCGCAAATGCTGATCTCAGTCGCGCCCTTGTCCTCAATCAAGAGGACAAGCTAGCTGGACAGACACTTGTAGAGCTGTGGCAGAGACAGGTATCGATGCGTCCGAAGGACCCCAACTCCCACCTCGGTCTGGCGCGTGCATACCAGCTCTCGGGCGATTTAAAATCGGCCCAGGCAAGCTACCGCACCGTCGTCAGCATTGATGCGAACCATCCTAACCTTCCCGCGGCCAGGCAGAGTTTCAAATTGGCCTTGGCCCGGCAAGAGGCACAAAAGATGTACGAAGCTGCCAGAAATCTTGACAACAATGGCGCTTTGTCTGAAGCTTACGCCAAGGCGTTAGAGAGTGTGAACTTGAGCCCTGGAGATGTAAAATTCCGAACGTATCAGGCGGAACTGGCAGAGCGCCTCGGCAATCTACCTGAAGCTAAACACTTGTATTTAGAGGTTCTTCGTCAGGACCCTAAAAACCTGATTGCTGCCCAGAAGGTTAAATTACTTTCGGATCAGCTCGCGACAGCCGACTCCGGCCAGGCCTTACGTGGTCCAATCGAACTGAAAGCGCAAGCGGAACCGCTCACACCGCCGAACAATCAGGCAGCCGCAGCTGGAGCCTTGAATGCTGGGGCCGCGCTTGGATCGATGAGCTCACTATTTGGCACTCCACAAGCAAAGAGCCCTGAGGGTCCAGCCCTGCGCACCTGCCGGAGCACCCCAATGCAAAAACCCCGACCGCCGAACCGGTTGCGAATATGACCGGATTCCACGGTGATTTGCGTAACTACAT
>CAZISK010000369.1:0-7717 GCA_964541355.1 uncultured Candidatus Obscuribacterales bacterium | reverse complement strand
GTCAGCAGACTTGCAGACCATCGCGGACTAATCAGAGACGATACCATGCACGATATCATGTCGGATATAGAAGCTATGAACGAGGATGATTGGCTTAGACTTAAAGGACAGAGCAGCGGAGACTATGAATATCAAGATTCAATAGAGTCTGTTTTGAGCACGTACCTGAGCGATGCAGACAAGGAGAAGGCGATCGATCTCGTTCGACAGAAGAGAAGAACTGAGACCTTTGAACAGAGCCAACAAGTGCGTCGACCGATACTACAGGTTTTGGAAGATAACGGTGGCTTCAACGTAAAAGAAGACAAAATCTATATCTCTCTGCAGTACATGACCGAAACGGAGATCGCCAAATACAAAGCCTATGATGGAGACAATGAGTTTCGAAGAAACGTCGATCGTCAGTTAAGCAAATATTTGGATGGCAAAGAATATCAAGTGACCAGAAGCATGATGGATAGGGTCCTTCAGGGAGTCGATGAACACCCGACCTTAACTATTCTGGAGAAATTAAGGGTTCATGCACTACAAATCAACGGCGATGAAGGTCGCATTGTCAAAGAGATCCAGGAGTCCTTCGCGAACGATCCGGAGCTTCGCAATAGAGTCAATGCTCCAAGAAATGCCGAGGAGCGTCGGTACTCCAATGAATTTAAGACGGCCGCCCGGGAGGCGGTCGGGGTTAATGATTACGCACGATACATTGATCCAATCATCAAAACAGGCGAGCTGCCTATATCGCGCGCAATGGAGCTGCATCGGGGAGTGTTCGGTGACGATGAGGCGGGTTCCTACAGTGTCATGAAAGGAGTATCCCGAAAGGAGCAGACTCGATTGATAACTGACGAGTCTTTCCGGCAACGCGTGCTTGGACATCTGAGCGCTGATGAGCAAGAGGTCGCGATGTATACAATGACCCAGGGAAAAATGAAACCAGAGGACAAGATTCGCTCGTTTGTAATTGGTGCGGGAACGGAGGAGCAGGAGATCAAACAACTCTTCGCCGAACTAAGAGATCGAAAAACGCCACAATACAAAGGGTTAAACGATAAAGAAATTAGCGCCAGTATTGGGATCAAACTTCGAGAAGTGAGGCAACAGTATGCCAGCAAATACGGAGAGGATCTGGGAGTACGTCTTATCAATGAGTTAGGCGGGCAAGATCTGAGTGAAGTTAAGCGCCAAATACATCAGCGCACAAATCTCGAAGAGTACTTGTTCGCCCAAGAACAGGCAGCCCAAAGCAGAAGCGGAATGGGTAGCGCGTTAACCGATGCCTGGGAGGGAACTGGTCCTCAAGTAGACAATGATCTTAACGCACTTAGAAGAGCGCTATCGCTTACCCCCGACGAAGTCTTCGACTATGCGGAGCGGCTCTACCAGTCAATCGACAGACACGCAGACTCTAAGGACGGATTTGCCAATGCCATTGTCGACTCGACCATTGCAGCCGTTGCAGTGGGCGGAGCCAACTTTACAGGGGGAGTCAGCCTCTCGCTGCTTAGCTACACGAGTCTGTTCGTTGCCGGAGCAAGTCTCAAAGTTGGAGCCAGAAAATTCATGCTCGGAGAAGACTACGACTTTGCCACCTCCGGCTTCACCGATCTACTCGGCGGTGGCTTCGAAGGAGCAACAGTCTTCATGGGATTAGAATTGCTGAACGTAGTCCGTAGCGCAGCACTGCAAGCAGCAGAGAAAACGCTGGAAACGGCTGGAGAGCGTCTAGTTCGCGAAGGAGCTGAGACTGCCTTCAAGCAAGACTTAGCGGCTCTCGTTACGCAGGCTGTAAAAAACAAAACGCCAGGAATCGCCGATGATACCATCGCGCAGTTAGCACAGAAATATGCGGCGGAAGGAGCAGAAGAGTCACTTAAAGCTACGCTCAAAACGAATCTAAAGGACTCGGTAAAAGATACCGGGAGGCAGTGGCTAGCTGAATTTGTCAACAACAGCATCGATGGCATCGTAGGCGGTGGCGGAGCCGGACTGATAACGTCCATAGGAACGTCAAACAACGCAGGCGAATTCGCTGCTGACACTCTGAGTTCGGCATTTTTCGGTGGATGGGGTGGTGGTACCATGTCCCTTGCGACCAAAGGATTGGGACAGAGCTGGAACGGTGCTAAAAAGATTCTTCGTCGGGTAGACGACAATTCAGGAAAATCCGTAGGTGATTTTTCCAGTGAACTAAAGGGTTCTGACTTGACAGGAAGCGTCGGGAATGCCGAAGGAACGCATGGCAATGCCGAGACGGACCTGCCCGCAAGCATTAGTGACGCCACCGCCAATAGTACTGGCCAGACCGGCGAAAGTCCATTGCTATTAAGCGCCACCATAGACCCTGTAGACGGAAGGCCAGTCGATTCTGGTTTTCGCGAATTTGTGAAAGGCAAATTTCAACCCCTGGAAGACTCTCACATGGAAAGAGCCGTCTCTCATGTGGAATCGGAATTGCGACAGATTCGAGCTATTGGTTGTGATGGAAAAACAACGAGCGCCTATGAGTCATTGATGAATGAACCGACACTTTCCGATAGTCAAAAAGCGGACATTCTCGAAAATCTTGGAGAAGTAAGAGAGCATTTTTCGTCTTACAGAATGGGGGCCCAGATGCACCCCGATCCTGAAGTCAACTGGATTCACACTCAAGGAGAGTTTGCCAAGGTACTAGAAGTCGGGCGAAGAAGCGGACTATCCGGAGACGAGCTTCAGGACGCTCTGTTGGCATCGATGTACTCTGACTCAATCAAGTTTGCTTTTCCACCACCAACAGGTGCAGTTCCGAACTTCTTCACACATCATCTCGACGGCGCGCTCGCCGCACATGAGGTGCTCTCTAGAAGAGGTTATCCACCGGAGCGCATAAAGAGGATCGTCCAAGCCATCAATGAGCATCAGATGTCCCCGCCTCAATTCATGGGTATGCTCTATCTCAACATTAAGATAAAACCGGGTCTTGACGCGCAACTAAAATCAGGTGCAATCACGCCGCAAAGACACGCGGAGCTAGCACGGACATTACAGGACATGACCGAGATCGGAAAGGACGGAGTCGAACGCCTTCGACCGATTGCAAAACCCGGTGAATGGCCCAAGGTAAAAAGAGAGGGCGGTGGCTGGGAGCTTCTGCTCAGTTCAGATCAGAAAGAGCTGCTCCAACTGGCCGGTGTCAACTACTGGTCCGTACCTGTGGATCCGCGCATAAATTCCAACTTCAACAATCTCTCTGGACCGGAGCAAAGCCGATTGTTAAGCGAATTTCGTATCTCGCAAACTCTGATCGACGGGGATGCTATAGATAACTATGCCACTCTTGGTGGTGCCAGCAAAATAGTTACCATAAGAGGGCCCAGGACTAATTTCAAGGACGGAAACGTTTGGCAGTCCATTGCTTCGATCGATAACAGCTACCACGATGCGTACAACGTGCTCTCGGACACCGGACGAACAGTGGCCGACACCAGCATTGCAGCACGCAATCAAATTTTAGATGATGCTGAGACCGGAATCTATGCTCAAATGGATGAATGGCTTCGGCAACGAGGTTTTGATCCAAGAGATGTAGTTTATTTCCAGAAAGACGGAAAGCTCAAGTATCCGGAAAACCTGACCATTGAAGAGGCGGCCCGATTGAGAGAGCTAGAGACCCTGAAGACAACAAGCTCGCCACTCGACGCGAAGGCGCTAGATCTCGAAGCACAAAGCTTGATTCACAAGGGAATGGGAGAAGAAGAAATTCGGCAGTTCGAACTCGCATCGGAAGTTCGAGCGAAGATGGCCGAACTGCTCAGGAGGTGCCACACCACTGATGGCTCTCTGCCAGGAACCTTTCCGTCAAGCCGTGTGGAAGCTAATAATCGCATCATGAGCGGTGGCACTTCAGTTGCAACCGCTCACCAAGGGCAGCAGCGCCTCGAGCCAGTTTCAGCGAATTTGAGAGGCCACACCAGTAGCTATCACGTAGTTACCGCGGATGATTTATTCAAACCAATTTATGTCAAGCCATCAGTAGAGGGCGTCCAACACCAGTTGCCTTTCAATTCCTCAGAATGGATTATTGCAAGCGGCTACGACTGTGGCGGTGACATAGTCAGTCCCAGTTGGTTGGTCGGTATTGATGCTTCGCACTTGTCGCCCAATCAAACACTGGTACACAGTACTGCTTTGCCGCCAGGCGACGATCGTCTGCCCCAATCTCCGTTTTTTGTTCAACAGGGCTCATCCGGTGGAGCGGAAGACATCGCCATGCAGCGTCCTGTTAAAGCTGACCCTTATGGACGAAGCGCAGCGGAAGAGCGTTTCCAGCAGGTCTTCAAAAACGAGAAAGATCTGGATTCACCGCGTGCAAAGCGAGCTCTAGATCAGTTGCTTACTGAGGCGGAGCGAACAGGAATGTTTGCTGCAATCGGTTTGCCTCGAAGCGCCTTTGATATCAAGCTGACAAAAACTGATCAATTTAGCGCGTGCTACCGACCTTATGGTAATAGGATTGAAGTCAATCCCTTTTCCCACGGTAACCCGTTGCAGAGCTTAAGACACGAGCTTCAGCATGCGGCAAGAGCATTCGACCGCGCCGCTCTTTCAATTGCAGACGGAGATGCATACAAAAAACGAACTCTCGATTCTGTGCTGATGGATGTTGGCAACGGAGAAAAAATCCGCATTTTCGATGTCAACTCACGCCGGTGGACTACTACAAGAAGAGCCAGTCTATCGCCCGAAGGGCGAGAGCTGATGCGTGACGCGGTACGCAACGCGGTGGAAAGAAACCTTACTCCTCAACAGGCAATTGCTCACGAGCGGTTCGCACCACTTTTCGATGAAAAGGCGTTCAGAAACGCGAATGCAACGGAAAGCCATAAGAAAGTTATTGAAGAGCTAGATCAAGAAATGGCACATTACACTGAGTGTGGTCGTCAGTTCAAATGCGAACTGGATCTGTTTGGTCCCAACAAGGCTGCATTAAAGGACTTGCTTGATCGGAGAGTCGCACACTATCGCCAGCTCCAAGAGCAGAGTGGTGAATCACTATACAATCACCCTGAATTGATAAAGCTCACTCGAGGCTTATCCGGCGATGTCACCGGCATCGCTGATAAGGGGACCTACTACCGATCCTCACCAGACGAGATGAGCGCCAGACGGGCCGAGTGGGCTCAGGGACTCAAGGCCATCAGTGAGCTTGTAGAACAAGCTGGAATCAGCGATCCAATCTCCCGGCGGGACCTGATAAAGAAACTCGGAAGGACACTAATCAACAAGATTCATCGCGAAAATACTAAAGAGCAGTTGTTTCGATCACAACTGGGCAAACCTGCCGAAGGTCAATTCATTGTGGTCGGCCGAGCGTTCCGCGCGCTGATTGATTTCTTCCGCGACTGAAAGATGTAATCGGGACCACACCATGAATCACGATGAGCATCTCTACAAGCGCTCCGACGAGAAAATGAAGACAGAGATTTGTGGTAGCAGGGAGCTTCTAGAGTCTATCGTCCCGGGGGTCACTGTTGAGTATTACCGGGCGCCTGCCGGCAGGATCAACAGTCAACAGCGCGAACTCGTAAGGGACTGGGGAATGAAACCGATTGAGTGGTCTGTTGACACCAAAGATTGACAGAGACCAGGTGTCAAGGTGATTCTGAAAAATGTGAAACGTCAGCTACGAAATGGTGGCATTATTCTGATGCACGACTCCGGTGGCAACAGAAACCAGACGGCGGCAGCATTGAGAAAACTGATACCAAAACTAAAGACGGCACAGTTTTGTCTTCACGGATTCTGCTCTTGCCGCCAGAAGGGCACCCGATCTTTTAAAAGGTGCGTCGAAGGTCGCAACAAGGTTATACCTTAATGGTTAAGCTGCGGAAACCTATCGGTTCGCATCAGCTCTAGGTGCAACATTGAAGTGGTGCTGTACTTTGGCTAATCTTTCTGAATCAGACATCCTCTCTTTTCTCCTGGTTTGGTTTATGGTGTGTCGTCAGTCATATCCTTATATTACTGGCTACAGGTTGTCGGGACCTGCAAAATGGATACAAAGGTCGTCTGTCAGGGTTTTCCCGCTGGAACTTCGTCCCTCATTGGGTACGATAGGAGTACTTCGACGGAACACTTACTATGAATACAACGACTAGACGTCCGGCGACTCGTTTAGCGATTGTTCTCGCGCTAACGCTTTTCACCGGTTTACTGTTTAATGAAAATTCCTATGCTGCTGATGACGGCTTGACCCCTGTCTGCTCGGGTCCCGAAGGACAACGCGCTTTTGAGGATCTGGCCAATCTCTATAACAAGAAACAAAAGATCGACTACTCTAAGGCTTTGATAGACCAAAACTCAGCAAATCCAGCCGTAGCCGCGAGCGCAACTTCATACTTGTTTGCTTTATTGAAGCAATCGCGAGCGGACGAAACAAACGGCCGTTCAAAAGCAGAGCGTGCACCATTTGTGCATATGCCCTTCGTGATGTTCAGCCGGTATTTTCGTAAGGCTCTGGAAGACGAGCTTTTGAAAACCACAAAAGGACCTTCATCGGTGTCACTTGCGGAATGGATGATTTTGGAAGAGAACAGATGCGATGCAATCGATCTATTGAAGAGGGCCGATGATTCGGAGTTAGCGAAACCGCTGGAAAGAATCTTGAAGCAACCGTGGTCACGAAAGGATGTCACAGTTGCCACCATAGAGCTAATTGGTTCACGGAAGATCAAGGAGCTAGCACCGCTAATAGTGCCGTTTGGAAATCACTATCGAGCTTCGGTTCGCGAGGCCGCAGCGAAGACAGGCAAAATGCTTGAGGTTGAGGTATCGGCCTACAATCCAGAAAAAGCGTTTTCACCATGGCTGGAGAGCGAGCTGCAAACCATTCATCAAATGTTGTTATCTGTGCCGCCGGAATCGCAATTCGGAATATACAACGCAATCTTCGAGCTTGATGGTTCCAGCTACATTGTTTTTGACACTGTCGGGTTACCGCACCTGAGGGACAACGCCAAGAAGCCTCCTGAAGAAAGATCGAATTTGAAAACGTATACCGGTTGGAAACTCTCGAGTCGAGACGGAAAAATCAACATACTTGACAGCAACGGCAGTTATACCTCACTTAATGCAAAGACTACGTCTTTTACACCGCTCACACTGAAGGAAGAAGCACTGCGTATAGTATCAGCAACGAATCAGAAGAAATTTCCCTGGCGCGTTGTTGGTAGCTCTAATGCCTGGCAAGGCAAGAGACAACCAGTCGTGATTGGCGCCTGTCTCTTGAAGTCCGGCGATCGTGCTACCTCTGCTGAAATTCTCTTCCCATTCATTGATGCGCTGGAGGATGATCGCATGCTTGTTGGGGAAGCGCGCGCATTTCTTGGAGACAGCTACGGCGATCAGATGCTGCGCGATTTCCAAAAACGTGACTATCGGACAGCAACGCTACTTAGTGCGCAAGTGTCCAAACCCGTTTTTGCTGGTAACTTCTATCACAGCATAGGACAGGACATGACGACCCAGTTGCGCACCAGAAGTAATGACTTCAAAACATTCAAGTTGCCTACACCGATGCAATGGGCTGCCATGAAGCACTCCATGTCGCGCGATGCTGAACTCAAGTTTTTGGCTACTCATTTGAGACTGATCAATGCCACCCAACACAGCAATCCAGGGTGTCCTAACTTTCACGCAACACAGTATGCCAATAATGAGGGTCTAGGCGTCCCGGAAGGTA
>CAZISK010000368.1:0-7722 GCA_964541355.1 uncultured Candidatus Obscuribacterales bacterium | reverse complement strand
GGCGAGGCTCTGCAAAGATGCTGGAATGAAGCATCATACTTGGGAGACTATCTGCAAAGAGCATAATCTGCCTGTTCCAGCCAGGACTCAAGACTTGACGCCCGCTCACTTTGAGGCGGCAGCGAAGACAATCAAGGCATGCGAACAGGATGGACATGTTTTGGTTCAGTGCAAAGACGGTGCCAGTCTAACGGGTCATGCCGTTGCTGCGTACAGAATGTTTGTTCAAGGCCTGCATCCCTCGAAAGTAGTGGGCGAAGTCGGTTTGCATGGGCATCAATTTACGGATCCCAAATATCAGAACCTGATGCCATTGTTCAGTCCCAAAGCTAGACAGGAGGACTTAGCCGCGCTTTCCAGTTTCTTCTTTAAAAACAATGTTCCAATGCCGGAACTTGGTGATCTCTTAAGGTCGCAGCAACACCTGCTCGAACTCAAACAAAGCGACATTTACAACCTAATGACAGCGTTGACTCCTGGCAAAAAGGGAGAAACACATCTGTCGATTCAGGATTTTGCCAGGATATTGAAATCGCAGCAGGAACTCAATGCCCTTGTGCGAGTGCTGAGTGGAGCACAGCTGCACGGAGCAGTCACAGAACTAAAAGATGTGGTCCGAGCAATCTCTAATATTGGCATCAACACGAATGCTGGGACGATTGATACGAAGCGGCTGACGGCTCTCGATCAGCTTCTAACTTCAGCCAAGTCAGGAAAAGAACGCCAGACTCTAATTCAGTTCGCGCAGGATTATCCAGATAAGATTGGAGAGCTTGCCAATCTCAGAAGGTTTTTTCCAAGCGATCCGGAGATTCTGTCTCGACTTCCAGGAAGTGGCAAAGCGAGCGACTATGATCCTAAGAAGATAATTGGACTCGACGGACCTGATTCTCAGCGTATCTACGATTTGATCATGAGAGGTGAGCCCAATCCAAGTATTGACTACAGGTCTCTTTTCGGTCAGCTGAAAGAGCATCCTCATCTGCTAGATGTCGCGGAGAAGGCGCTGAAGCAGACTCTGAAGCAGACGAGCTATCTTAATAGTAACCCGACCCCAATCTCTCCGCGACAGCTTTCCGCTCTAATTTCAAATTTGTCACCAGTCGCGAATAAGTTAACACAAAATACAAGTAGTACTGCTTTGGCGAGAGGTGTAGCTGACGGCATGGTTTCGGGACAGGAGCTGGCTGGCTTGAGTTCGCAGCAGTTGAAGAACGTTGCCAGTTATCTGGAGACGATGTACGCCTTGAATAGGCCTCCGAGTCGAGCGGAAATTATGGGATTGATAACACGTGCTCGACCCGCTCAGTAAGTGCCTGATTGTAAGAACTGATCGAACCGGATCAGTATCTCACCGATGCTACTTTAATGGGCGAATGTAGGCATGCCTGATTGACACTTTGACTCACGAACTCACCCATCACGAGCAGATTACGCTCATGATGCGAAGGGTTATTGAATGGCTGCCGGTGGCCGACAGGGGCGATGCCGCGAAAGTCATGAGGTACTGGACCGACCAACCGGAGCCGTTACGTGCCAGGACGGCCGGTGATCTCGCCTGGGGAATCGCATCAACTCTGGCTGCCAATAGGCGATGGAGGCAGCGTCCTGTCGAAGTCGAAGATGCGGGCCGCACCGAGAGGAACCTGGCCTTCCTAAAATCTTTGTTTCGCGATGACTGAAATTTTGTGATATGGCGGCGTTCTAGACGCGTATTCAGTCATTCAACGTAATATCAGTCTCGTGGGACTTTCATTGACAACGCTAACTTGTTATCGTGTTCCGCTATAAAAGCGTCCCTAGCGGTGAATTCTATGACTGAGGCATTCCTAAAACCTGGCGCTACCGATGTGGTTCCCCTTTCTGATGAGGAAGCGGTCACCAGAGTTGTTTTTCTTGCTGTAGAAAACCTGTGGGAGGCGGTCAATGAGCTGACCAGGCTGCGCAGGACGCACAAGGAGTATTATCTAGTCACCATATTCGGTTCTGCTCGCATCCTTCCAGGGACCGATGACTATGAGCGGATAAAAAAGCTGGCGTTCCAGTTGACCGGCATGGGCTGCGGGATAATCACGGGCGGCGGACCTGGATTGATGCAGGCGGCCAACGAGGGGGCCTCGATGACAGGGTTGGATGCGGTGCAACGATCGATCGGAATTCGTATCGATCTGCCCTTCGAGACTGATGCCAACCCTTTTGTCGGCAAAGCCTACGAGCATAAAACCTTCTTCTCGCGGCTGCACCATTTCATAATCATGTCGGACGCTTTCATTGTCGTGCCCGGCGGGATCGGAACAATGCTGGAGCTATCCATGGTCTGGCAGCTTCTCCAGGTTAGAAAGCTCTACGACACTCCCCTCATTCTCGTGGGAGACATGTGGTCCGAGCTGGTTGATTGGGCCAGGAAGCACATGTACAAAGAAGACATCCATCTGGCTAGCTCGGTCGATCTCGAGATCCCAATCTGCGTGAAACATTCACAGGATACAATCGAAGTCGTTAGACGTCACAGAGAGAAATGGCTGAAAGCGCATGGACGCACGGAATAGCGGGTTTCTTTCGGCTCAAAAATCTCAGCTCTCAGACGCTGTTTGGTGGTGCCGGCTCACCATCAGTGTTTCTCTTGTGTTACATTGAGTTTCAGTGCTTGACGATTTGTTCGACTTGCATCAGACTTGCTATCCGTCAGGTTTTTCTCATTTGATTCTTTACAGTTGAGGTTTGGGGAAGCACATTCGGGTACGAAGAATTAAGACCATGCTAACGCCAATTTGTGCATGGGCAAGTGTTTGGTGCCAATCTGCTCCCGGTAACCAAACTCCGGAAGTTAACTGTTGTCTGAGGACTGTCCATGAAAAATTCGAAGAAAGCCCTGTTGGCGGTTCTCGCCGCATCGCTTGTAGTCTTATGTGTTCTAGCTGCAGCCGGAGTGTTCAGCCCGAAGTTCATAAATCGACTGCCTGAAGAGACGGCTAGTATGAGGACTTTGCCCGACTATGAGCTTGATCGAATTCTGAAAGAAAGTCCGAACTCAGTCAACAAAATTTTGTGCTTCAAAGGCCTCCGCAAAGTCGTCGCCGATGTAGAGCCGCTCGGACCGGCACTGGTCGACTACCCTAATACTTCCAATTTGATGGCAGCCGCGAAGACGGCCAAAATCTCCTGTGAGATAACCGACGCATCCATCGGCAAAATCGACCACTACGTCAGGTCTCTGCACTGGTCGTTCTGGGCGCTGTTCGCGGCCCTCAGCACGACACTGGGCGCTATACTCTGGCACTCCGGCGCATTTAGAAAGCTGGAGATTGGTCTGCCAGGAGTCGAGGTAGTGAGAGCGGTCGATGAAAACGGCGCTGTCAATCCATCCGAGCGCCGTAGTTTTGACGACGTCGCCGGTTGTGAGGAAGCGATTGCTAAGCTTCGCCGGGTAGCGCGCTGGTTGAAGTCGCCGGAATGGTACGAAGAGTTCGGCGCCAAAATCCCTCGCGGCATCCTTGCCGTAGGCCCTCCGGGAACAGGTAAAACCCTCCTGGCTCGTGCTCTTGCCGGTGAGGTCGATGCCAACTTTTTCTCCGTCAGCGGCTCGAGCTTTGTCGAGATGTTCGTCGGGGTTGGGGCAAAACGTGTCCGAAAGCTGTTCGCTACCGCCATTCAGGAGCGTAAACTTACAGGTCGCCCGTCAATCATATTTATAGATGAGATCGACGCCATCGGTAAAAAACGGGGACAGGGTCAATCGGGCGCTGATTCCGAGCGCGAGCAGACGCTCAACCAACTGCTGGTCTGCATGCAAGGATTTGAGCAGACCCCGGGCATCATCGTGATGGCTGCCACCAATATGGCGGATAGTCTGGATGAGGCGCTGAAGAGACCAGGTCGTTTTGATTATCAGGTTAACGTCGATCTGCCGGATACCCTCGGTCGCGAAAAGATTTTCTCCATCCACACGCGTAACATGAAGCTTGCGCCTAACGTCAGGCTTCGGGATCTAGCCGTGCGTACACCTCAGTTCTCCGGCGCCGACATCGAGCAGGCTTGCAACGAAGCAGCCATTGCTGCGGCCGAGCGTCTGGAGGCGCGACTCGAAGGGATTAGCCCCGAGGAGCGAGCCTCTGCGGTAAAACAGGTTTCGCTGGAAGATTTCGACATCGGTATCGACTACGTGCAGTTCGGAGACCCGATGCTCTCCAGAGCGCGCGCCATGTCGCAACAGGACAAGCGCAATACCGCATTCCACGAAGCTGGACACTGTGCAGTCCAACAAGCTCTACAAGAGTACGGTGCCGATCCGATCACTAAGGTGACGATTGAACCCCGCACTAAATCCCTTGGTTACATGCAGAGCCATTCCGATGGCGACCGCTATAACTACACAGAACCCCAACTTCGCAGTCGCATCATGGCTGCCATGGGCGGTCGTCTCGCGCAAGAGTACTTCCTCAACTGTAAGGATACGGGTGCGTCCAACGACTTCGAGCAGGCCTCCCGACTGGCGAAACTGATGGTTACCGAATTCGGTATGTCCAAGCTCGGCGCCATTCATCTTCGTCCTGAAGAGCGTTCGTCGCAGATTGGCGGGGCACTCTCTGATGAGATAGACAAAGAATGGAGACGCATTATCGACGAGTGTTATGAAGAAGCTAAAGAGCTGGTCATAAAGAACGAACGTCGCATCGAACGCATCGCCGAAGCCTTGCTGGTAGAACAAACCTTGCTCGCTGAGCGACTGCAACAACTCTGGTACGCCGGCGAACCACGTCCGGTCACCCCCAACATTTTAGAGACGATTGAACGTCTCGAAGAAGAAGTACGCGTGTCGGAAGAATGTAAGGCCGTACAGGTAGACTGACGGACTCATCTGCGTAACGAAAGCGTTCGAGTTCTGGCTGGTAGCTCCTTGCTACTGAAGCAGTTCTCGGACGTTTTTCGCTGCGATCAACTGTGCCTCCCTGCTCGCCGAACCTGGACATAATTACGGAGTTGCACAAAAAAGATCTGCAAAAAGCCAAGAAATTTGGGTACCAATCACCGGAAGCGATGAGATAGATATGCTGAGGCGTGAGGTTCTAGTGCAAGGTTTTGGTCACGAAGGAACATTGAGAAATTTACAAAATCAAATATCAAGTTTGCTGCTCGTCCTCAGCAGTGAGTACTCGGGCTCCTCGCGGCGAGCCAGTTGGACGCAGGTCTCGACGACGTGATTCAGCAGTGGTGAAACGGTGCTCATTCCGTGCACTTGGGCATATTCAATTACTTTGAGGATTAGGAATGGCTTTGCGTTTCGTTTTACTGCTGATTTGAGTATTGTGTGTTGCGAATCATTTCGCTTGATATGAGGACCGGCTGCTTCTTCGTAAACAGGGAGAAATCCATTTCGACACAGATGGTGCTCGATGTCGAGCTCTTTCATCGAGGAGATTCTTGTCGAGAACTCCTGGCCACTTCTAAGAAACCTGCGTGCGGAATAGACATAAGATTGACCGGCTCTATCTCCGTCGACCAGGAGATGCCATTGAATGCCGAGATCCTGCGCCAACTTGATCAGTGGCTCCAGTCCGCACTGCGCAAACTCGACGCATCTGATGCCTTCCGATTTGAAATCGTATCCGAGAATGTGGGCCATCTCGGGCAGCAGCCAACCTTCGGACTCGCCTTCTACTAATAGCCAGCATCGATTCATGATCGCATCTGCGCGATTCAATCTCAAATGGTAACCGATGCGCCTGATATCATCAGTGGTTAGTGTCTTGCTTTGAACATTGTAGACTTTCAGCCCTTGTTTTTCCCTGACGATGCGCCTTAGCGACTTCAATGGGACCGATGAAAGCAGGTTATCGGAGTTGGAAACAAGGAGCTTCTGCACGGGTATTTGAGCAAGTAGATCCCAGAATGATGCCAGTGCGATCGGATGTAAGTTAGTCTCCGGATTTGCAATTGCGATAATCGGCTCCGTCGAGCGTGGAATGTCGATTGTACCTCGGGTTTCCAGCAAGGTTCCTACCACCGCTATCAGTGCCACCAATTGATGGAGGTCTCCGAACCTTGCGAGGCGAGATTTGTTATCTATTTGGGGAGTGAAACGTGATGTTGTCTCCCGGATCTCTTCGATATACCTCTGATAGCGCGCGATGCGTCCGCTGTCAGCTCCTGGAAAACGATCTTCGAGTTCGGAAATGGCATCCATCGCTGCTATCAATTCGTCTCTGGTCAATCGATCCGGCTGAAAAATAGCTTTTCTGTATAAAGACAGAAGATAACGATTTCCAACCGACATGTCGGAGTTAGCGGAATTTCCATTGAATGCGGGTAAGGCACCGTATTTGGTGTCGTGCCAGCCCAGCGCAATGATCGGACTCATTTGTCGAATCGATCGGAGAATTTCCTCTTCATTCGAAATTCGCAAGGGAAATTGCTTGGGATTGAGAAAGGCGCATCGAGACTCAATCTTGTCAGAAGAAGACATCTCCGCTTCGACGCGCAAGGAAATCTCGCGCCGACCGTCTCGCCAATCGTTGATTACCGGTGCCAGAGTTGCATAATCCGGCTCGTCCCACTGATTCTTCGTGCTCTCGCGAAAAGTCAGACCTATAGCAAGTCGCGTTGCTTGCGGCTCGTCTTGCCCTGGCGGTGCATGAAAATCTTGCTTTGAAAACGTCGGGACCTGGCGTCCTTCGTAACCGGCTGGACCAGGCGTGAGGCAAAGCTGGAGCGCCTCCACAAGGCTGGTCTTTCCGAAACTTCCTTCGCCGAAGACTGCAGTGATCACGTCCAGCTTCAACGTTAGCTGTTTGATTCCTCTGAAATTTTCGATTTCGACCAGCCGAAGGTGCATATTAGATCTCGCGATTCGAACCGATAACTTTAATCGGATCCTTCAGGGATTGCAACTTTGGCTGTTATTTCCAAATAGGTGGGGCTTTCCATTTCTAGATGCAGATGTCATTTTGGCGGGTCGAGCTCTCTCGTTGTTGGTGCACGAAGAGAAGATTATTGCCACTAGCAACGTTAAGCATTTGGAGCTGTTCACGAACGCGAAGCTCTGGAGCGATATCATTTGATGGGCTGAGATAGTCCATACACTACCAACTAGTTGACAATGCTAAAAGTAGTAGACAACCGGCTTCGGACAGCTCAACCACCGCGCCGTAGGTGTCGCCGGTGTGGCCTTTGATGTGAGAGGCGAGCCAGTGGGACGATAGGATTCCGACGAGAAGTGTGAATGATACTATGCGGAATATGGTATTGAGGTCGGTGCCCTGCGCTACGATTGCTGATGCAACCACCGGTACTAGCAAACCGAGAAAGAGATCGTTGGGAAAGCGAGTGCTGGTGTGCCAGATCTTTCCTTTGCCTTCTTCGCGGGCATAAGGGAAGCGTCCGATTGCGTACAGCTCACACCAACGAGACCAGGCTGGAATAAGGACAAGGCTGGCGAAGAGGACTCGGGGCTGTGAGCATAGCGCGATCAGTGCGGTGGTTTTGATTAGAAACACAGACATTCCTGCCATGGCGCCGAAGTTGCCGACCCGGCTATCTTGCATGATCTCGAGCATTCTCTCGGGGTTGCGATGCGAAAATATGCCGTCGGCGGCGTCCATAAGACCGTCGAAGTGAAGACCGCCGGTCAGGCAAAGCCAGGTTATGCAAAGAGCAGGACCGCGCACCACGGGCGGTGCTTTGAGTTGCTCGAGAATAATAAAGGCGACAGCGAAGAGAATGGCG
>CAZISK010000367.1:0-7758 GCA_964541355.1 uncultured Candidatus Obscuribacterales bacterium | reverse complement strand
CCTCACGCAGACTCCATAGGACTGACTTCTGATACCAGTTATCAACCTTCAGACGATCTGCTTGCACCCTCGCCCTCGTCCGGGTCAAGACCACGATCGGCTATCGAGCGATTGGCTGCCCAAAGAAGAGCTCTTCCGGCGACAGTTGAACTTCCCCAACCAGAGCCAGTCACAAAGGTTGAGAGTAAGCCGTCAGTTTCAAGAAAAAGAATATCGGCAAGGCCGACTGAGCGCACCACGACAGACCCGCGTCCTCTGGACGATCCATTCCAGTACGTCAGTGGACAACAGCAGATTTTCAACGAGAAGTACGACGTCGACAACTGCAAATATGGTCGCACGACCCATCTCCCGGATGGTAGCGTCGTGAAGATGCATACCGCCTCCGACAACTCGACCTTAAAACGAACCACTGGGGAAAATGGAGCCAACTCAACCTGCGTTCATGACCCCTATGGAAGGCTTGTCATCGAACAAAAAACCAACGAACTTGGCGAATGGGAGTTTTCACAGTTGAGCTACAACGATAGCAAAGGCGTCAGACCGTTCCCGAGCCAGAAGCTCACAATCTACTCGGATGGTTCTATGACCAAGTTCAAGTTCTCGCCAATGGGACATGTAGAATCTCAAGATCGCTACGCATAAACCGACGAGCCGACTTCGCTCTGATTAATGAGCGGCGAACTTCGTTTGAATATACTATCTGCTGATCATGTCCGATTGGGTGTCATATGAAAGCAGACAGTTGTAAAGTCAACACGACCGTCATTAGCCTTGCTCGTGGCGACATCACGAGACAAGTGGTCGATGTCATCGTCAATGCGGCTAACTCCGGACTTTTGGGTGGTGGCGGCGTCGATGGCGCGATACACAGAGCAGGTGGTCCGGCAATTCTGGAAGAGTGCAGAAAGATTCGGAAGGTAGAAGGCAAGTGTCCGGCCGGCAAAGCAGTAATCACCTGTGGTGGCAAGCTCAAGGCCCGTTACGTCGTCCACGCGGTAGGACCGATCTGGCGGGGTGGAGCCTCCAGCGAGGAAGAGACCCTGGCAAGTGCATATCGCGAAAGCCTGAATTTGGCTGCCCAGTATGAGGCAAAAACCGTGGCTTTTCCCTCAATCAGCACGGGTGCCTACGGATTTCCTACTGATAAAGCATCAAGAATAGCAATTTCGACGGCGCGTGAGTTTTGTGCGGGGAATAACAGTATTGAGGAGATCCGATTTGTCCTCTTTGATGATCGCACGTATCAACATTTCAAATCGGCATTAGAGGAGTAAACCGCAGCAACCACGCGAGACAAACTTTTGTGTAAGCATCTGATTGAAACCGTGGAACAAGGACCGCATAGGTCAATATTGTTGTAGTATCGAGATCGGGGCGCTTTTAACGAGGCGAGTAGGGGTCTAGTGTCGTCATCCATTTTTCGAAGATTTTCGGGCGGTAGCGCCAGGCTTGGTGACCTTTTGGTGCAAGCCGGCATTTTGACGCCCAACCAGCTTCAAGAGGCGATGCGCTCCAGCCGCTCTAAAAAACTGCAGATTGGACAAGTGCTTGTCATGTCCGGATACATGACCTCAAGGGACCTGCAGATTGTCCTTGAAGCTCAATCAGCGCTCAGGGATCGGACCATAGACCTCAATCTGGCTATTCAGTGCATCAAAGTTGCGCGAAAGATCGGCGGTAATTTCTCGGATGTATTGGAAGACTATGACGCGTCCGCCGCTCAGAGAGCGCGAACCGGAAAGCTCGGAGAGCTTCTGTCGGAAGCAGGGCTGATCACCGAAGAAGATTTATCAGAAGCGATGGAACGGAGCGTGAACACCGGGATGCCTCTAGGCCGCATGCTCGTTCTCAACCGCATACTTTCAAGCGAGGTTTTGCAAAAGGCTCTTGAGATTCAAGTGCGCCTGCGCGATGAAGTGGTAACCCGAGAAGAAGCAATCATGGCTTTGCGGCAGGCCGCCGGTCTGGAAGGCGAGCCTTCGCCGTTGCCGGCGCATGAAGAGAAAAAGCAGCCGGTGGTGCGGCTTGGCGAGCTGCTTGTCATGGCTGGGATCTTAAGCGAAACAGATGTAATGGACGCCCTGGAATGGGGTTTGGCAAATCAACAGCCAATCGGCCATGTCCTCGTCTCACAGGAATTGATCTCGAAAGAGCTTCTTGATGCCTCGCTCTTCTTCCAGACCGCTGTTCGAGAAGGCAAGATTGATGCGATGAAGGCTTGCGAGCTTCTTTCAGAGGTCTTCTCCACTGGAGTCAGTCCTGAAGAGGCGTTAGCAGATGCAGCTCCAGAGAAGCGTAAAGAGCTGGAAGTGTCACCAATCACGTACCAGCATCTTCTCACCCTGTCTAGAATAGTATCCGATGAAGAGATTGAACAAGCCTTTGACCTGAAGCGTCATGGTGCTTCCTTGATTGGGAAAGTCCTGGTATTGACTGGGCTCATGGACGTACCGACATTACAGGCCACATTACGCTGCTACCAGATGGTGGCTAAGGGATACCTCAGTCCAGACGATGCGATAGCATCACTGGACTACTGCCTTCACAAAAACCCCAATGCTCCCATGGCATTCGAACAAGCCTTGCGCGATTTAAAGTGGAATCCAGAGACCGGTTTAAAACTTCGGGGTGAACCTGATGACACCGCATCTAGTAGCACTAAGCTTGAGCAGATAGTAGCTGCGGAACCAACCAAGGCTGTTGAGCCAACCAAGAAAGAAGAGGTTGTCCTGACTCCGGCTGCGACAAAGAAAGCAGAAGCCATCGAAGAAGCGGAAGCGGAGAATGAGAGCTCCGAGCCCACAGGAAAGAGTACAAAGGCTGCCACAGCGGATCCGCCTCCAGTAGCAAAGAAACTCGCTGATCTGGCCGCAGGCGTCAAGAAGCAACAAGCCGAACCGGCAACCAAACAAGCAACTCCGGCAATAGATACCAATTCCGAGTCAGCCGCTACTGTGGACGAAAAAACAACGGCCGAACCGGTCAAAGCCAACAATTCCAATAAGGATTTAAAAAAAGTTTCCAACCAAGAGCCATCGTTATCACGAGCGTTGGCCTCACTCTACGATGATGGCGCGGAAGAATCTGACGCAGAAGAACCTGGTCCTCCGGAAGAACCGCTTACTGTTGTAGAAAGCGAAAAGGCGTCCGCGCCGGCTGGTCTGCGAAAACTACTGGGTAGTCTGTCCGATTCGGACGAACCTGAACCGCACAGCGAGACCAACAACAATGAAGAAATAGCTCCCGAACGCGCGCTTGCGGACCTGCTGCCAGAGAGCAAATCTAAGCCCGAAGAAAAAGCGTCCGGCAATAACAAAGACAAACAGGTCACCAGCCTATTTGGGGATGACGAAGACGACGACGACTTCATGTCATCGTCTACCGAGGAAGAATCGATAGCCAAAGAAGAGCTTGTCGAGCCGTCAGAACCGCATAATGGTAAAGACGACACGGAACCGGAAGTGCTGCAAGAAGCGACGCCACAAGAGGAGCCGGAAAAGGAACCACTCGACGAGCCGGAAGAGAAGAAATCTACAGAAGAGCAAGAGATTGAACCCGACGCTCCTGCAGAAAGCCCACCCGCTAAAGAGGAAACAGCAGCCGCAACAGCAGAAGAGGAGGAGGACATTGCAAAAATGTCCGCCGAGCAGCTCTTAGTCGAGATCATGAAGAGCGCTCAAAATCCAGATGCCAAACACGGTACTGTTAAGCGCGGCGGGCGATTCTCCGAAACCATCCTGCCCGAAGACGCCAAAGCTAGACAGCTGGCTAAACTGGTCGGCAAAGAGTCATCGAGAGATCTTGCCGAGAAAACTCAGGCATTTGACGGTAGCGAAGAAAACACCGAGGCCGCCTTCCAAAGACTTGCAGAAACCTACTTTGAACAAGGCAACTACAAAGAGGCGCAAGTAATCTACGAACGTATGCTTGTACACCGGCTCAACGATCTTGGACCGGATAATCCATTGCTCGTTGAAGACTACAACAATTTGGCGATGACGCTGTGCGTGCAGGGACGCTTTGACAAGGCCGAACCATTTATGAAGAGGGCCGTGCATCTATACGAAAGCACTGAAGCTCCGGATGCCACAGAGTTGGCTGACTATCTCCATTCTCTTGGCACAATCCTATACAAGTTAGAGAAGTACAAAGATGCAGAAGAGGTCATGCTCAGAGTAGTAAGTATGCGGCGAGAAGCGCTCGAAGAAGATCACGAAGATATCGGTCGCGCCCTGGGTGACTATGCAAAGGTCCTGAAAAAACTAGGAAAGAATGATACTGCCGAAGCGATTTACAAGAAAGCGCGCGAAATAATGAAGAAGAACAGAGATTCCTAGCCGGCATATTTTACACTGCGCTCATTCGAGGCTCACTCCTCAAGTCTAGTATTAAGTCACATCAACACACCGCATCGAGCAACGCTGAGGATGGCACCAGGCATGATGCCAGAACACCTCAGCGTTCCTTGATCCATAAGACCCCTCCATCTGTTACATCGCAATCCGCCTTTTGCTGAAAAGTTCAATTCCTGATAGCAAATGGGGACGTAATCCGAGCTGTGGCAGCTCGGATTACTGTTTTGATGAGGCACGTCCATACAAAATTGTGCGGGCAAATTTGCTTAGATGCTAATATAAAAGCGTCCTGGCGGATGTTGCGACGTAAGGTATTGAGATTATTTTGAATAAGAAATCAATTCTAACTTTCTCATTGCTGATGCTGGTGCTGACCGGCTGTGCCGGTAGCCATGACAATGCCGCTGTTGCCATTGAGAAATCGCCTTCCGCCAATGACGCCGGCAAACTATATACCAAAGCTGAAGACAGCAAAGAGCGCGACAAAGGACATGCGGTTGCATATTTTGCAGCCGGCTGTTTTTGGGGAGTTGAGGATGCATTCAAGCACGTCAAAGGCGTTGTTGATACCACAGTTGGTTTCAGTGGAGGGATTACAGAAAGTCCGTCTTATCGAGATGTCTGTGGTCACGGTACAAAGCACGCAGAGACTGTCCGCATAGTATTCGATCCGAAAATCGTTTCGTATGACGCCCTGGTCAATGAATTCTTGGACATTCATGATCCCACGACAATAGACAGACAGGGAGTGGACATCGGTGACCAATATCGCTCCGCGATTTTCTATTCAAACGAAAGTGAGCAAAAGGAAGCAAAAGCGGTAATCGCTAATTATCAGGCGAGTGGAAAGCTTCAGGGCAAAATCGTCACCGCCCTTAAAAAATTCGATAAGTTCTATTCCGCCGAAGACTACCATCAGGACTACTTCGAAAAACGCGGGGTGAGCGGCTGTCACATCAAAAGGCGTTAGAAAAAAATATTCTTGATTAAAGAATTCCCTGAAATTTTGCCGACGAAATGTTCTAATTGAGAATGAATAGTCTGAGTATCCAGCGTCGGTGTTACACCATTCAAGACCGCACACTATGGCAAAACCAACTCAAAACGTAAACTGTTCCTTTTGTGGTGAATCATCAAAAAAGGCGAAAAAAATCGTTTGCGGTCCGAGAGTCTATATCTGCGACACATGTATTCGAAAGTGCAACAAGTTGTTGGATGATCAATCAGTCGTAGAGACGCTAAGTATCGAGCCATTGGACTTTAGCGTCGACTCTAAGCCAAACGAATGACACGTAGTTGTTTTCAGCTAAAGTCTTAGCTTCTTTAGATCTTGTCGCCATTCATGAAACTGATCCCTTTGAGTTCAGGTATTCCTATATACTTCTCGACTATTTTCCGACACTGCCCATTGTCCTGAATTTCGTTCAAAAACGAGTTGAGCAGATCAAGAAAATCATTTTGCTCCTTACCTACCAGAAAACTGTTTGTGTATCTTCTAATCGGCTTCTCCTGCGCGATGTTCACCAGCTTACAGGAAAGCCGCTCCTCATATGCTTCGTATGTAATCCGCTCAGCCATCGTGGCATCGGCCCGCTTGTCCGCCACGAACTCAAGCAATGCCTTTACTCTTCCCAACTGGGGCGCACGAATCCATTTCGCGAAAGTAAAATCGGTTAGCGCTATTTCGTGCGTGATATCACCTTCGGTGACAGCTATGCGGTGCTCGGGCTGATTCAGAGTAATCCAGTCATTCCTCGCTAACACAGTACCTTCGCGCACCCACACACCAACGTCGCTATAGTACACTGGCCGACTGAGGGCAGCCAGCTTGTGCCGCTCTGGTGTCGGCCAGGTGGCCGAACAGAAAATGTCAAAGCGGCCTTCTGCCAGTCCATCGATCACTACACCGTATCCCGTTTCCTCAACCCATTCGATTCTCAATTTGTGCTTACTTGCAAAACCCTGGATAATCTCGCAGAAGATGCCATCAAATCCGGTGGCATTTCTATGCATGACAGGAGGATACTCCGTGTATGCAGCTCGAAGCACACCGCTCTGCATCACACGACTGTAGGTGTCATGCAGCGGCTGGCTCGCGCATATCTCAGCACCATGCATCTTCTGGTATGTTTCATATGGTGCTTCAAGGAGAAGGAAATCGAGCTGAGGCTTAGCTATGCCATCGTGCCGGCCTTGAATATAGTCTTCGTAAACCTGCCAGTTGCGGTGATACACATAGCAGACTCGCTTGCAATCAAAGAACTCAGGTGCAAACTCCATAAACGCGAGCTCAGACAAAAGATAGTGTGTCGCTCCCTCCACAGCACTCTCGAGATCGACCAGTTGCCTTTCAGCGCTAGTCAACACCTGCCTGCTGGTCTCCCGAACGCTCTCTGCAAATGGTGCATTCGATCTATACTTTTCCAGAATGTTGCGAAAGTGCCCTTGATAGCGAACGTTGGTCTCTACTTCCTCTGCCCAATCAAGTATCCTGACCTGCTCCTCACTATAGCACAGTGATTCAGCCAGTCTCCGAGTTCTGTTTTTGAGATTGTTCCCCTTCGGAATGGCTTTGTTGCGCGCCTTACTCTGCTCATAGCCAAGCGCCATGTAGGTTGCTATCGCCGGCACATCCGCCACCATGATTGCGCACCGACCAAATCGCTCGATCGATTCTTTCAAAAGGAATCGGACTTCGTAGTCCTTGAAATAGCTGTTCCCAGGTGACATGCCGATAATCGCCAACGGCTTTCGCATTCGCTCAATTGCTCCGATGAAGAATTAGAGGTGAAGGCTAAGAGATGAAGATTAGAGATGACGACTATGACAGCTCAGCGCCAATCGAAACTCGGCGCGCCGCCCTGTTCAATTTCCATAATCCACTCGGTTTTTACAGATTCCACCCACGGAATACCTTCGATGGACTCAACCCACTTTATAACGGCATCACCTCGATTACGCCTGCAAAGCTCCTGTGCCAACGAGCGGATGACCGGGTGAAGAATTGATCTGCACCCGTCTTCCTTCTTGAGGAGCAACTCTACCGCTCCTTCAACATTATCCTCTTCAAGAGCCGCTAAACCTTTTCTCGCATTAATGAGAAGTTGCGATGGCGGTTTGGTCTTCTTCTTTAACTCCTGCGCCAGATCAAGATACTCCGGATTATCAAGAACTACCGAGCACTCGGTCACCCACTCCGCCACCATCGCCGGAACCGGTCCGCCGCCAAGATCGTTCAATCGACGCGCCTGCTCGAGAACCTTTAGAGCATACCGTTTCATCTCTTCCTTATCTTCAGCTTCCTTCATTTGAATAAAATTGAACTGCCCAAGAAGCTGAGCCCACCAATGATTTTCCGGGTCGCGACGCTGCGCTTGCTCGATTAGCTCCTGTCCTCGTT
>CAZISK010000366.1:0-7773 GCA_964541355.1 uncultured Candidatus Obscuribacterales bacterium | reverse complement strand
GGCGACAGAGGAACATCTAAAGCTCAGCGAAGCAAGAGTTCGCAACATGATCGATCGCCTGCCACTTTGCCTACTAACCGTCGACGAAAGTGGTGGCATCGAGACAGCGAATGAGAAGGCCCAGAAGATTTTGAACTTGCCTGTCGAGCAAATAGTCGGAAAAAATCTATCTGATTTTATTCCAAAGTTCGATTGCACCTCCCCTGGTATCATCGGCGCGCTGAATGAAAACCAAATATACAGGTCTGGTGCAGTATCATGCACCTCTGGAGGCAACATCACTTTGCCCGTGGAGGTAATCCTGACCGACCTCAACTTCCGCGGTCGGCGCAGTCTACTCGCCATACTCGCAGACATGAGCGAGCAACACCGCATCGAGAGAGCTCGCCTGGAACTCGTCAATATGGTGAGCCACGATCTACGCACTCCACTCAGCGCAATACAAGTAATGATGGAGCTGTTGCTTACTGGGAATTTTGGAAGAGTTTATGGAAAAGATGCGCAGGCAATCTCTTACTGTATAAGCGAACTGGAACGGCTATTGCTCATGGTTAATAGTCTTCTTGATCTGGAAAAAATCAAAGCTGGAGTGCTCAGACTAGATAGAGAGGTCAACGATCTATCAACTATAGTTCAAAAATCGATTGACAAAACGAAGAAGCTTCTGGATGAATACGGTATCGAGCTCACCTGTGAGATTGAAGGCTGTGAGCTCCTCTGCGACAGCAAAAGAGTTACTTCGGCGCTCGTGCACATTATACTATATGCTGCACGAACAGTTAAGAATGGTGGGAGTATCACAATCAAGACGAGCGCCTCCGACAGATTCGCAGAGTTAGAAATAATCGCAGCCAGTTCAACAAACACTCCGGCCTTCAATAGTTCACCGGAGTATCAAACAGAGGAAGCCGGAAGCCACGTTGAACTGCTCGTTGCAAGTGGTATCATCAACGTCCATGGCGGTAAGCTAGGCATAAAAACCCATGATTGCGAACAACTCCTCTGGGTCAACCTGCCGCTCCCACTGGACGAGCTATGATAACCGACTCGAGACGAAACCAGAGGAGATACCAGTTGGCAAAAACCAATCAATCCTTCTCAACGTGCATTGGGAGCAGAATCGTACTACGGGCGATACTGGTTTTAGTATCACTATTCTTGCTCCAGACAACTTTTCCCGCATTGGCCGAAGAACGCTGGGCTGAATCAATGGCACAGGCCAAGCAAGCCGCCGAGTATCGAAATCCTGAGACTAAGCAGCTTCTAGAAGACCTATTGAGACAAGCAGAGTCATTAGGTGAGGATGATCCTCGCCTGACAGTGACTTTAAGACATGTAGCCGCATTTTACATTCTCGAAACACGTTACAGCGACGCTATTCAACTGTTAGAAAGGGAGCAGACCATTTTGAAGAAGATTGATCCGCATTATCCGGGTTTGGTACCAGGCATGATCTTGCTCGGCAAGGCATTCGCAGTTAGCGGGCAATCTGAGAAAGCCGAGAAGACTCTCCATGAGGCGATGCGGCTGAGCGAGAAGGCACAGAAGTTTACTCACTCCGATTGGGTAGGCGATATTCTGAACACTCTCTGGCTGAACTGTCGATACAAAAAAGATTACAAAATGAGTCTGAGTTATGCACGCCAACAGCTGGAGCATTGCAGAAAAAAGAACAACCGTCGCAACCTATGTTCGGCTTTATATAACATGATCTGGAGCTGCTGCTATAACAAGCTATACGAAGAGAGTCTGACTTACCTTGCTATGGAACAGAGAGAATGCACAAACGCAGATCGCCAGTTCTCTCGGGTTTTCGACAACAACTGCATCCGCGCAAAAATATATGGGGAGCAGGGAGACGTTGCTTCGGGTTTGCGATATCTAAGTAAGATGTGCGACCCTCCAAGGATGACCATCGACCAGTGCGAAAGCATGTGGGAAGCAGTATCGGAATGGCCCCCTCCTGGTCAACATACAAAATACATAGCAACCACAGCCAGTACCATCATCGTTTATATGGAAAAACAGAAAATGATGCTAGGATCGGATCCGAAAGCATACATGGCCTGCAGCAAGATCTTGGACCGCCTCAATCAGTACACGCATGACCAGCCTGAAGGCAAAGGCTAGTCCGGCATCCTATACTTTGTTAGCAATTGGAAGGTTGACCCAGAATGTCGTATTTCCTGGTCTGCTCTCAACCGTGATCGTACCGCCATGTTGAATCATGATGCTTCGGCAGATTGTGAGACCAAGACCAATTCCACCTTTCACCGTAGCATCCATTTCCTCTACCTGTGCGAACTCTTCGAAGATAGTTTCAATGTGAGATTGAGGGATTCCTCGCCCCTGGTCTGTAACTCCGATTTTTACCCATTTATCGTCTTCCTCGACAGAGACCAAGATGGTGCCACTCGGCGGAGAGTACTTGATCGCATTTGACAGCACATTAACCAAAACCTGGATCAACCTTTCCTCGTCACATACAACATTGATCTCCGGTGCCTTCATCTCGATGACTATCTCACCTAACTCCGCGAGAGATTGCACTGCCCCAATGGACCGCGCAACAATCTTCTGTAGATTCGCTGGCTGTACTTCCAGTGCAAATGAGCCTGTACGTAACTTCTCGACATCAAGGAGCTCATTGACAAGTGATACCAACCGTTCAGTTTCGACTTCGGCTTTATCAATGTAACCTTTGCCTCGCTCGTTCAGATGGCAATTATCGCCTACTCTCAATTGCGACAGGGTATCGTGAATAGCTGAGATCGGTTCCTTCAAATCAATACCGATCAGCTTTAGAAACTGCTGTCTCAATTCCTCTATGTGATGACGTTCAGTAACATCCAACATAAGCACGACAAACTGCGCGTCGGCCGCAAAGGATATTTTGCTCAAACAGATCTCGACTGGGAGCTCATCCCCGTCTTTCTTTTCGGCGATCAACTCACCGGATCTGTCTACGAAATTGCTGAACAAGTTCTGAAGCAGATTCACTGGTTGAGACTGAAACAACTTGCCGATGTGCGCTTGATACAGCTCGGCATACGAGTAGCCAAACATGTCCAGACAGGTTCGATTGCAAGTCTTGATTGAGCCGTCCTCACCAATAATTAGAAGCATTGCAGGCATAGATTCCATTACTGTACGCAGTCGAGCTTCACTCGCCTGAAGCATCTGCGTTGCGATCTTTCTTTCCGTAATGCAGTGAGCGATACACACGAAAACTCTCTGAACGGCAGACCATTTAGCGGACCACATCATATAAACTATTGTTCCTTTCTTCGAAACAACTTTATTCTCAAAAGAGAAAGTGTCTCTAAATCCTGGCGAATCGACCGGCTCAAAAAAAACAAATTCCCGATCGTCTTGATCAACGATGTCGCTGAGAGCGCGCCCAAGAAGCTCTTCAGGACTGTACTCCCACAATTTTATACAAGCTGGATTCACAGCAACAAACTTTCCATTGCAATCGATCGAGCACACTACATCCTGCGCGTTGTCCGTCAGCATCTTGAGCCGATGCGCTGATTCGGTTAAATCTGTCGCCATGGAATGAAAAGCCCTGTCCAGCCAAGCGATCTCGTCATGTCCAGCAATTGGCTCCAACAGCGGCTTTTGACTAGACAACAGCTCCGCATTTTTCTCCAGCAATCGAACTCGCCGCGAGATACTCGTGCCGAAGAACACTGCCATAACAATGCTGACCAGGACATTCACACTCACGGCAATCGGCAAGAAAGCTCCAAGTCACGACTACCAGAGATCCCGTGCATAAGAGTTCGATCCGTCTGTCTCCTGTAAAAGGCGTGCCAGCTGCTCCGCATCTTTCAACAAGGTGGTGCCGAGTCGCTGAATTTGAATTTGTTCAACATATCGTTGCTGAATGTCTTGAATCTCTCCCGAATCGGCATCAGCAATAGCCTTTCCCAATAGTAAATATCCCTGGCGACCGGTTTCGGAAAGGCTCTTGCCTACCTCACGCACGCGCTCGTCCTCAGATAACGATTGTAGTTGCTCGCCGAGCTGTGCATGTTTGAGTCCGGCTCTCTGTACTCTGGCTGGTAAACTTTGATTCTTTGTGTACAGATAATTGGATACGGTACGTGCAGCATTGAAGAATTCGCCTGTGATCTGACTGGTGACCTCCATTTGCATTTTCGCTCTGGATGCCCGCTCCGTCTCCAACTCGGCTTGATTCAGCAAGTAGCACAGGATACCCAACATCACAAAACCAAACCCTAATGGAATGACAACAAGAATCGTGCCCTTTTGTACTACCGTAAGTCTTTTTAGCGGAGAAAACATTTTCAATAGCTCTTGTTCTAATTCCGCGCGTCGTATGCCACATTAATCTACCGAAAATAGCGTGCTTTTACAAACCGCGTGGAATTTGTCCCAAAGATTTCCTTTTAAGAGAGACCGCTCTGTATAAGAATGTTCCCGGCGACCACAGAGGACTATCGCTGATTATTCAACCTATCACGAAACATTTCGGCTTTGTGATACCGCTTATAGTGATCGGCATCGATTGTTCGGATCGCAACAATTTTCTTGACGAACAGTCAGAGGGTCAGCTATAGTTTGAATACTTCGCGACTCAAGCATCTTGCAAAGGAGGGCTTATGGATCTTGTAACTTTCGCTTCCGGGCGCAATACAGTCACGCGTCGCCGCTCTCCTTCTGCGGCTCGCTAAGACATCTTTGAAGCGCTGCTGCGTACCAAGCTAAATATTGCGTCCTTATCTCGCACCTAGTTTTTTTTGCATTTAAGGAACGATTACAATGATAAAACCTTGTTTTGCTGCGCTCGTTGAAGCGCCGTCTATCTGCGCGCGTGTTACCGCGCAGGATAGAAATTCGTATGTTGTTGAATACAGAAATGGAGAACTTCGAGCTCAGTTATTAGGCGCTCTTCGCTTCGAAGCGAAAGACCCCATGGAGCTTCCGGTGGTCGGCGACTATGTATCGCTTAAGTTGAGCGGTGACTTAGCAATCATCGAAACCGTCCTTGAGAGAAAGAATGTCTTTGCAAGACGTGCCGTCGACGGCAGTCACTTGTTGCAGCCCATTGCCGCCAACCTGGACACACTGTTCATCACAATCGCCGTAGATCGAGACTTCAATATGCGGCGACTGGAGCGCTACGTCGTGGGCGCCACCGCTTTTGGTGTTCCCTTTGCCATTGCTTTGACTAAAATTGATCTCGTTGAGGCGACTGATCCATTTCTGGAAGAGGTCCGTGCGTCTGTGACAGATGTTCCAATTCTGGCACTATCAGCCAGGAATGAAAGAGGACTCGACTCACTGCAACCCTTTCTCGGGCCGGATCGGACAATCGCCTTTGTCGGATCGAGCGGTGTGGGGAAGTCTACTCTGATCAACTCGCTTTTCGGCAACAACATTTTGGCGGTTAACGAAGTCCGTCATCATGACCAACGGGGACAGCATACCACCACACGAAGGCAACTCCTGAAGCTATCCGATGGCACATCGATCATCGACACTCCAGGAATGAGAGAGTTCGCTCTTGCCGATGCCGCCGGCGGTGTTGACGCCGCCTTTGAAGATGTATCGACAATTGCCAGTCAGTGCCGATTTCATGACTGCCGTCATGATACCGAGCCCGACTGCGCAGTTCGAGAAGGTGTTGATGAAGCACGATTAGCGAACTGGAGAAAGTTGCAACGAGAAGCAGCCTTCGAAGCAAGAAAAACAGATCGGCGAGCAGCATCCATAGAACGAGAAAAGTGGAAAGCAATTCACAAAGCCAACCGCCGCCGAATGAAGGAGGGTTACTAAATTGAATTAGACCACGATTAAATACTGCTCCCTAAGGTGCTAAAGTATTGTCTGCGTTCAGAAGTTTGAGGTACAAACCGCACAACCTTTCTGAGGCAGGAATCCGTCTTCCACGATACCAGCCGGCAATACAATGCGCATCTTCCAGACACTACTGCTTCTCTTCGCTCTGAGCTTTTATGGCTCAGGTTCTGCCGCGCCGAAAAAAACCACGTACACACCGATTCAGTACTTTCAGGCTGGGCAACAAGCGCTTTCTGGAAGACAATACGCGGTGGCACAAAAGTACTTTCTAGCCGCCGCTGCAAAACTGAAAAATAATTCCAGCGCCCAATATTACCTGGCCCTCGCATCTGCATATGCAGGCGACTTTGGCATGGCAAGGCGGGCTGCCGCTCGCGTAATAGCGATGTCAACTCCGGGAGACAGGTATGAAGCCGAAGCACAGAAGCTGGTTAAAGAGTACTCACGCCAGATCGGCAATGTTCAGCCCTATACCTGCCGAAAAGACGGACAGTTAATGCGCTGGGCCAAAGCCAAAATGCCGGTCAAAATCTTCATCACACAAGGTCTAATGCTGCCGGTCAACTATCGGGCAAAACAAGGTGCAATGGACAGCCAGACTGGCGCGCAGCTTTGCAAGTGGCTGACACAAAAAGAGTTCTACAACCGCCTGGAGCGAGACCCGACTTACCAGGCTCAATATTACAGTCTGGTTGCCACCGGTCTTGCCGAATGGAACTGGCTCAACACAGAAAAGATTGTTCCGTATGTAATGGTCAACGATCCGACCATGGCCGACATTGTTGTTTTTTACTGCCCCACATTCGGTAGCAACCTCGCCGGTCTCACCAGCTATCTAAGTCCTGGCCAGAAGCTCAGCCGCGTAATTATCGAAATCGAGACCGACAAGCGTGGAACATCTGGACGCTTTCGCGATATGGCCGTCATGTCCGTCGCCGCACACGAATTCGGGCACGCTTTCGGGCTGCACGCGCACAGCCCGAATCCGGATGATGTGATGGGCGATCATCACAAAACATCGGTAATAGACCATAGTGGACACATCGAAGATCCACCGACACGCGTAAGCGAAAACGACAAAGAAACAATGCGCGCGCTCTACGACCTGGACGCAGAAGTCTATCAGTAGTAACGCAGAAGTTACGCAACTTGCACTACCGTAGATGCAGTCGTTCCTGATCGCATCCACGGTGCTGCTCTTTCGAGGGAACACAAAGTCCGTGCGCCGGTCGCACGGACTTTGTTCGGCATCCAGCCAATGCAAAAGGCTTCCAGACCGACAACAGGCAGGTACCCTAACCCCGGATACCGCTTTCCCGCGACATAGGTAATTCAACGAATTGACTCCACAGCGCTAGCGAATTTTCGAATAGTTCACAACGTGCGAGGTGAGCAAGCGCGGTACGAATTCAATTGATCTTCTCCAGCCGAAAGACAAACTTCTGCGTTGCAGTCATTCTGTAACCCTCGAACTCTATGTCAAAAACCAGCGGTACACCGCTCCTGTTACCATGATAATAATCAAGCGAATCGAAGCATTCTTTAACCCAGTGGAAAACCTTCGATTTGTGTTCGTCAGGAACCAGCCCTAGCATGTGGGCAACCTTCCATTGATTCGTAAGAGAATCACGATACGGTCCAGGATTTTTCGGATCAAAACCTCTACGCGGAGAAGGTTTGCCCGCATCTGCGTAAAACCAATCCTCACACACACACTCACAAGGTACCGGTGCGGAGATCCTGTGCCCAAGCGGAAACTCGTTATCGACGAGTTTTAGCTGTATCTCGTTGCCGCTCCTGTGACGCAACGGTCCGTAAGAACCGCCGTAGCAATCAACAAATGGGAATGTCGACGAAATTTCACCGTCGCTGTTCATTTTAGAAACAGATATTTTTTTCTCACTCAAACATTCATGAATGATTTCAAGGTCGGATAGCTTGAGA
>CAZISK010000365.1:0-7784 GCA_964541355.1 uncultured Candidatus Obscuribacterales bacterium | reverse complement strand
TCTGATTCGTGAATCGATGAAACGATCGTATCCAAACTGCAGGAAGTCTTGCCGAAATCGTTCGAAGATAACGATCGATTTTCGTTTAACACCGACACGCTCGAGACTGTCAGCAACAGCGTCGACCAGTTCGTAACTCGACAGCGACTGCGGTCCGCCGACAGGAACCACCTTGATACCTACCCGGTCATCCGGTGAGAACAACGATCGCCAGGCCTCATCGCCGTCCGCGATGCCGGTCAATTGAGTGATGCCCTTTTCCAACATCGAGGCGATTACTTCGCGATCGCGACGCGTATAGATCAATGTTTTTCCGAACTTTTTATACGTGACACTACTGTTGGTGCTGAGCACGCCTTGATGGACAACTTCGATCACGCGAGAGGTGGCTCTTTGTCCCGTCATGTTCTAGCGCGTCTCACTGACTGTAACGTGATTGAGCTCGTGGCTGGAGACAGGCTCTATGTTAAAGCAACGAGTGAAGGGACCCTCCACACTGCTCACCTCCGAAAGCGTACCCGACTGCGCCACCTTTCGATCCTCGAGCACATAGACGAAGTCGGCGTACTTGACCGCGCATAGACGATGACTTGTTAAAAGTACCGTCTTTCCACGAAGACCGCTCTTCATGGCCTTCATGATCAGCTCCTCCGTCTTCGGATCAAGAGCGCTCGTTGCCTCGTCGAGAATCAAAATCGGCGCGTCACGCAAAATCGCCCGACAGAGTGCAACTCGCTGCTTCTGCCCGGCCGACACTCTAGAACCAAGCTGGCTATCAAGCCCATCCGGAAGTTCTGCGATGAAATCCTGCAACTGCGCAATTGCAATCGCTTCATTTAGAAGGTCGGGATCGACAGGCTGAGACAGCCCATAACATAGATTCTCTCTTAATGTGCTGTCAATCAAAATCCCTTGATTATCAACGAAGGCAATATTATCTTTGATCGATCGAATGGAAAATTCGCGAACATCTGTACCGTCAAGGAAGACGGATTGCGGCGCACAATCATAAAGCCGCAAAAAGAGGTGAGCCATCGTCGTCTTGCCTACCCCGGTTCGGCCGACAAGTGCGGTGACCACATTGGCTTTCAGTTTCATTGAAACTTCGGAAAAAACAGGCGACTTGCCATCATACGAGAAGGAGAGGTTGTTGACGCAAATCGCATCTCTGAGCGATGCAAATTCGCGATTGCCACCAGATACGATGAATTTGTCATCATCGACCATCAAAGCTCTCAGCGCTTCCATCGATCCGGAATGGACCAGCAGCTTCAGGCGAAACTGGTTCAAGAGATTCGACAAAGGAACCACCTTGGAAGAAAGATAGAAAAAAACAAAAACATCTCTTGGATCAAGGCTGGCAATTGGAATAATCAGCGCGAGCGCGAATGCCGCCATCAGCTGCGCAGTCATCGTCCCGACCTCCTGGAACGGCTCGATTACGCTATGTAATCCAAGATATTTAGTAGCCAGACCAAGATGGCCATTTGTCTCGCTCTTGAGCTTTTCCAGCTCCCTTTGCTCGGTTCCGAAGGTCTGCACCAGCGAGATGATTTTTACCAGACCTGCCGTTCGAAGATTTAGCTCTTCCATGGTGCTGATGTGCTCTCTTGCCCGTTTATGAATCCGGTTGACCGTCATGCGAAAAACTAACAAAATTGCAGGCACAACCACGGCAAGGCACAAGGTAAGCGCTGGCGAGATCCACATCATCAGCACGATATAGGCTGTAAGCATCAAGGCTTCGGTCGAAAGCGCGTGAAAAGCCGTAATCTGTCGCGCTATCCAGGTCGTGCTGTTGTAAATCAAAGCATTGATTGTGTCGCTGTTGACTTTGTCGATGTAGTGTTTTCCGAATGAAAGGTATCTGCTTATCAGAAGCATTCGTAGCGATGCAGCGGCCTTCTCGGCCTGTGTAGCTACAGTCAAGGTAAGTGTATATGCCAACGTGCACTTTACGAGCACTAGACTGTACATCAAAACTAGCAAGGAGCAGAAAAGACGCGTGTTGGTCTGCAATACTTCAGGAAAAGACTTTAGCGACAAACCAAATACAGTGGCAGTTACTTTCGTGAAATCCTGCTTGATTAGACCTTCTGCCAGCGGGAAAAGTAGCGCTACGACTGTTAGATTGATCAGAACGACTAGTGTAGAGCCGACGGCTGCAGCCACAAGTAGCCAGTAATTGGCCTTGACCAGTCGAAGACATTCGACCACATCGTGGACTTCATGCGAAATCGAATTCTTGCTTTGTACTGACATCTGATCGCCCACACCAGGGACTTTGGCAGCTTATCGAAAGAAATTGCTTTGCCGACGCCTTAGAGTTTACTTTATTCCCAATCACGGCTCTCATTACTTAATAATGGACAAAAAAAGTCTCGTCCGACGACTCTTCCACCAAAAGCTCGGGTCTTTCTACCTGCCGCCTTGCCGAACAGCTCAATGCGACATTCTTGCCGATGAGCGGGATGTCGCGCAATCCGTCACATGAGACCGGAATGAGCGGATGTATCGAGCAGTCGAGCTGGACGACGAAATCACAAATTTTGTTGGACAGCTCCTCCCTCTTCAGAGGCGGAGTTTTGAGATCGGCTCGGCGGTATGAAACATTCCCACTTCGCACATCCGTACATGAAAGTGAGAGCCTGATCTTGGGATGCTCTATGCCGAACAATTTGGAGAGATTTGAAGTCGCGATCTTCCGACCGTTGTCTCTGACAGATTCCTGCGCCGCGCAATAGTTACCACAGTTAACAGCTTGCGCAGCCGATTCACTTACAATCATTGCGACAATGCCATAAGCACCGACGAAAGATACGACATTCACGAGAGGCCAAAACAACAGTAAAAGAAATGCGCATAACCCACATGCGAATTCCGGAATAGCAGTCCCAATGGACCGCATAGGACGCCAACCCGATCTGCTTCTCAATTTTTTCGGACAGTTAACCCCCCGGCGCCGTAAAACATAGTTCACACAAAATCCAGTCTTCATAACAACTTCACCTCATTGCCAGCCAATCACCTTCAATTTCAATGCAGCGTTTAGAGCTTCGCCAGGCTCGGAGAAGAAAGCACGAATTCAACCGCCATGCCGCCGGAATAGTACGACTTCCTGGCTTGAGAAATGTCAGACCCGTCTGATTGGCGGACGAAGGAAGCTGTCGCCAGAGATACAGCCTCTCGACTCAGATCGGTCGAGCTGCCTATGACGTTCAAGCCGAGCCATTTACCGCCTTTTCCTTTCAAGGAAGCCAACTCCGGCGAAGAGTTGAACTCCTTGAGCTCGCACCAGTTGATCGGTTCGCCGGCCAGCGACTGTCCTCCATGTCTGCCACCCGACAGAAGCCCGAGCTCGCTGACCTGATCCCGGAAAGACAGAGTCCATGAATAATTACCAAATGTAATGGCGTTCAAACCCAGAGCATATCTCTGATTTTCATGAACCGTCTGGCGCATGAACGGAGTTGCCTTGAGATTGCTGACTATGACACGCCCCTGCCGATCAAACTCATAGACCAGATACGGACGGTCGATCATTCCGGATTTCAAAGTTTCAGGGTCATTAAAAGGCTTATCGAACATCTCCATTAGAGAGTCTATTCGAGGTCTTGAATGGGCGGTACGAATCCAGTCGTAGATTCCGCCAGCAAAGATCTGGGAGATATTAATCGTGCCGCCAGAGGCACCACACGGAGATAGACGAGCCTGCGGATCATCAGGAAAATCTCCCCGTTCTGCTCGGAAGAGTTGCACGGATCTTCGAGCAAGCTGCCTGTTATCGACAAGATCTCTAACACAACGAAGCTCTGGAACCAGACCGTTGGGAAAGCTAATGACCATTACTCCGGGAGGATTAGTCTCAGGCATCGCGCCCGGCTGTGCACAGGCGGCAATATGCAGCGGCTCCATCCGACAAAAATGCAGATCAGCTTCCGCTTTCACGACAGAGCAGATTCTCATTCGATCCGCGTTTCGAAACTGCATAACATCGACTAGACTGGGTTGACGAGACAGTCCGGCGAAGAAATAACTTTCATCCTCAACAGGCAGGTCGACAAAGGCTTTATATGTTTGCCTTGAATCATTAGACTCGGGTAGACGTGCCATTGAAGACGGTTGTGGTATGGGAGTTTGGGTAGAGCCGCCTTGCTTCAACCAACCCAGGCTGAGCCTTAATTGTTTGAGAACTGGAACACCAGCTATGGTGGCACGCTCTTCACTACACTGCAATACCCGCCTGGCACTTTCGAATGGTCGAACGATCTCACCATTCATATCTCTGGCAGTGTATCCACTTTTGGGATTGAGCGCCGCGGTTAGAGCATTAGACAACCTGGTGGACGCTTCTCGAAGGGCGATTGTATCGCGCAGCGCCAGGCGCTTCATTTCATCATTGTCCAGTTGGCAGGCGATCAACATTTCGAGGCGACACGTACCCACAATGGTATTAATTCCGGTGACAGGCGACGGTTCGCCATCGGGTGCGCAGGTCGCACGACCAATTGGAGGATGATCGCTCAAAGAAATAAAACCAAAGTGCGGATCTTCGATTACGATTTTCGACAGATCGCGCGCCGCGGCTAAGGCCGCAGCTTCGATTCCGGTTTGCTGCGACTGGCGTGCCAATGCCAACTTCCAGAAGTTGAAGAACGGAATCATGACGAAGGCAAGCAATACGGACAGAGTACAGGCGATGAAGACGAGCAGGCTACCTCCATCTCGCCTCCTCGATGCGTCTGTTCTCCACTGCAATCGATTTGCTCTTCTAACTGAATTAGTTGTCGCATCGTTAAATCTTGGTTTAATCACAGATTATTCCCCCACCGAATCTGAAAACTTTCCTGAAGGCTGCCGTTGCCTTCCCGGACTTTCTTTCGCTACCGAGGTACCGAGGACCAACTAAGCTCCTGGAAGATGACAGGGCGCTGCCTCGACCTATCGATTTCGAATCTGGGCTCCGAACCTGTGTTCGTCGCCGATCTCTTGCCTTGCGCCATTTGAAACCGATAACCCGACTATAAAGAGAAACCGTGACATCGGCATGACTCGAGCTGACATTTGCGTGACACGAGTTGACCGGGACATTGCGTCACGCTAAAGTAAATCCTCTGGTGAGATCTCTTGACGATGGAACGGTTTGAAAAATTTGCGATCAGGCGTCAGGCAATAACAGCGGCTTCCTTCGCAATCGTCCTGACCTGGTGCCTTGAGCAGCCAGGCTTCTGCGGCAGCGTAAGCGCCTTCGATGAAGAAAGGAATGCCGGCTATCGCGATCTAATCTCGAAGGAATACGCTGAAGCGGAAGCACACTATCTCAACGCATTCGAGCAATTGAAAGCAAGCCAGGAGGCACCATATAAGGTAGCATTGCTGAATGCGGAATATGCAGACGTACTGGTCCGTCTCGATAGAAATGCCGACGCGGTCAAAGCTTATGCTCGGGCCATCGCCATTGCCGAAGAGTGGCTGCGCACCGCTCCTGTAGCTGAGAAGTTTGGTTTTGATCGTGACCTGAGCAGCATGAAAAGACGTCTGGCACTATGCACAGACGCGCCTCAGTTGGAAAGACGACAGAGTTCTATCACTAACAACGACACGATGCACGCGCACAAGGCAGATAAATCCAGGCGCATGTCGAACCAACGTATTGCCCAAAGGCTACGCCAGGCTTCAAAGCTTACACGCGAAGACCAGGCGCTTGCCGCGATTCAAATTCTGCAAAAGGCGATCCACGATTGCAAAACGGAACTGGGCGCCGAGAGAGACAAGCCAACCTGGCAGAATCATCGACTGCTCCTGAAATGCCTCGACCAATTGGGAAGGGCATACCTTGCCGTCAACGAGTTGCCGCAAGCACGCGACGTGCTCTTCGACTCATACAAATTGAAGCAGAGGCTTCTCTGGACAGGTTTTCCTTCTCTGCTGGAGACAACATGCTTACTTGGCGTAGCCCTTGCGCGTCTGGGTGAACGTTCCGAAGGAAGAGAGCTGCTCGAGTCTTCTCTCAAACACTCGGAAAGACTTTCACAAAGAGATCGCGAAGACGCTCGATATTACTTGCTTGTGTTGACCGAGCAAGATGGCAGGCTCAGCGAGGCTCACGCATTGTTGTCGAAATACATCGACCTGACCGTACCGGACAAAGCATCTCCTGCCCGAAGGTATGACTTGCTGAGCGGGCTGGCAGCAAGGCTGACGCAGGATGCGGCGCCGAATCTTGGAGACTTCTGCGCCAAACGAGCAAGTATTGCATTGAAGAAAATGGAGAGCCCCGACGACAAAGATCAATATGCAAATCAGTTGCTGCGCGCGGACGCGTTGTTACGAGCAGGCAGATTCGCGGAGGGTGAGGCGATTTGTCACTCGCTGCAAAATATGAAAACGACCAACTTGCTTCACGAGGCTGCCTGCTATCGACTGCTTGCTTATGCACAGTATCAGCTCCACAATTTTGAACAGGCAGAGGCAACCATCGAAAAAGCGCTCATACTGAACGAAGCGGTAATCGACAGAGAACCGAAGGGGTATGAGGAGACTTTCATCTACGCTACTCAAATCGCGGAGTCCCAGCCCGATATCACGAAGTTGGAAAAATTGCTGGACAAACTTTCCAACAAAGGGACCAAAAAGATTCCGGGACTGGCAAGAATCAAAGCAAATTCATACATGACACTGTCACATAAAGAATGGAAGCTGCACAGGTACGAAAAAGCTCAAAAACACTTTTCAGAAGCATACTCGCAGTGGACAGTTCTACCGCTCGAGCTGAGAGCCAACCTGGGAATTGCAGTCGGCGACATAGCAATGACGCTCGACCAACCGCTACTGGCCACGACCTGCTACCAGGAATGCCAGAAGGCTCAAGAGGCTATTCCGAAGCACATATCGAATCGAGCATTTCACTGGAGACTGGGCTTCGCGCTATCACGTCTGGGACGATGGGATGAGAGTAAAAGAGAGCTACAACAGGTGCTTCGTGAAACAGTCGAGACAAATGATGTCGGGCTGGAGATGAAGGCGCTAGCTACTCTCCTGGAATGTCATCTGGCAACACACCAATACGAAGAAGCAAATAGGCTAATCGATGTTTATTCGAAAAAATCAAATAGTGTACCAGCAAGGGCCCTTGCATCATATACAATCGGGCGGGTAAAGCTGGCGCAGGGCAAAGTCGAGAACAGCAGGAAGGCTCTGGCGGATGCAGCGTTATATTTCGCGCGACTGGGCGGCGACTATGCCACCAAGCTGGCGGATTGCTACGCAAAAATAGCGGCTGGCTATCCGCCCAATGTTGACTCGCTAAAATGGCTGAATAAGGCGATCGCCGTATATACGCGCATGGACATGGACCAGGGTGAGGAGGTTGCAGCAACATATCTGGAGGCAGGAAAAATCTATGCAAAGTTAAACAGCAATGCTGCAGCTGCCACCGCTTTTAATACCGCGGCCAAGGCGATAAAATACAGCAACAGCCCGTCGGCCCTGGTGCTGAAATCCGAGATTCGTCGAAGACAACGCGCAATTGAAGGTCAGCCATGAAGGGGTTACCGGAAAGCGAAGGACTAAAACCGGCACTTGATGGTGCCTCATTTCGATTTCCCAGTCTGTCGATTTCCGGAAAGGGGCTGATACTGGTCGCGGCGCCGCTTCTGTTCGCGCTCATCGTATTCGGATGCTTGATCAAGCTGCTTATGGACACCGAGCGCGATGTTGATAGAGAAAAGCATGCACGACTCGTATTCCTCGAAACGACTACGCTAACAGCGTCACTATATGAC
>CAZISK010000364.1:0-7791 GCA_964541355.1 uncultured Candidatus Obscuribacterales bacterium | reverse complement strand
AGTATATCCCGGCTGACAAAAACGACATCCCCGATCGCAACCACGCCGAACTTCGAGCACCTCACGATCATGAATTAGCGACAGGTAGGAGACCAATGCGCCGGTTGGTTGGTTGTCGCTGTTGAGTGGTGCAACCTGCCTGAATACACGCGGCGGAATTCCAGTAACATCCTTGTCGACCAGCTCCAGTCGCAATACATTTTCCAGCCTCTGAAGCAACGCATCTCCGGCGCTGTCACCTAGATGTAGCTCCAGCTCGGCTGTCGTCAACGGCGTGACACAACTATCGCCGTCTCGAAGAATATACAGCTCCGGCACATAAACACCTGGAACCTGAATCGCTAATCCCAAAAGCAGTCGACGGCGCGCTTTCAACGCTCGTTCACCACACAGCTTTTCGCCACCAAGAGCCTCTTTGAACTCTTCGATAACGCGCATCGCATGCGGGACCATCTGTTCGCCGTCGCCAATCATGAAGAGATCCATGAATCGAGCCATCGGCTCTGGATTGACTGAGGACGGTCCGCCGCCGAACATCAACGGGAAGCATTCCGTTCTGTCGCTTGCAATCACAGGAATATGAGCCATCTCCAACATGTTGAGCACATTGGTATAGGTGAGCTCGTATTGCAAGGAAAAACCGATAAGATCGAAGTCGGCAATCGGTCGTCGCGATTCCCACGACCAGAGTGGAATGTTGCGACTGCGCATCAAATCTTCCATATCGGAGCCGGGAGCGTAGGTCCGGTCGACCATCAAGCCTTCATGGCCGTTGACAATCTTGTACAAAATCTTGAGACCAAAGTTGGACATGCCCAACTCGTAGATGTCGGGAAACGCCAGGACAAGCCTGACTCTGGCGTCATCGAATGACTTCTTTATGGCGTTCCACTCATTGCCAAGATATTGGCCTGGCTTTACGACCAGTTCCAGAAGCTCTTCAGTTAAGGTGGTTGAAAATTCTTTTGAGTTCACTTTGCTCACTGCCTTCAAAGCCGGTGATTTGTTCACGGCATTGATACGCAGGTGGAAACCAGAAAAGATCCGAGGAAACACCGCAAACTTTTTGTTGGTAGCATCGCCAGGATCATAAAACAGCCTGATTCAGGCTCCAGCCGATGAAGACCTGCAATCGCCCCGGGATGCTCCTGGGATCCTCGCCTCCCGGAGCTCGTCCGGAGGGCACATGGGAGGAATTGAAATTGACTACAGCTTTCTTGAGTCTAGCTGGTACTCAAGTGAACTCATTATAACGCGTAGGGACCTCTGTTACATAGCTTGAGAAAGTTTAATTTCATCAATAGGCAGTTTTAGTGTACCTGGCACAATTTAGGGACAAATTTTTCCGTCATGTATGTAAACAAACGCACAAATAGACGCCGGGGAATTTAACCATTCGATTTCAAGCCGATCACTTGATTACCGTGATATAGTCGCTAAAGACAGAGTCCCAAAGGAAGTTTCGAGAGTGATACTGGAGGCATTTTCAAAGTACTTACAGGATGCCGACCCGGCCATTTCTTCGACCGAGGTTTTGGCGCGTTGGCTCTGGGAAAAATTGAGTACTCCACCACAAAACAACGTGGACCAAGTGATTCACTGCGAGATTATTATCTGCCGGCAGGAAGCCTCCGACAAATTGTCATTCTGTGAATTGCTCATTCCCAGCACTGAATTGGACCCTTTGGACATCGACGTCTCCTATGTATTCCGCGGCAGGTCCAAGTCAGGCGAGCGTCTGCTCAACAGCCTGAGAGAGTATGGCTTGAGCTATGAGCAACAGAAATGGGCTCGTTGGGTGCACAATTTGAAGGCAAGCGATTTTCGAAGGAGCGGCGCTCCTTCACCAGACGAAAAAGCCGAGTAGTCAAGGAAGTCTCAACCTGGCTCGGACTTGTCGACACTCGGTCGGTCGGATGTAAAACCGAGAAACTCGCTGTGGATGTACACAGAGACAACTCGCTCTATGATCTGTCGCCAGTGTTGGAGCTTCTCAAGTTTCTCCACAATGTTGGTGCCCGGATTGACTTAGTCATCGTCAAAATCGAGCGTTTAAACCGATAACGGTTTAAACCTTCGCAGTCCGCATTGAAGAAGGCGCAGAGTTTTCGTAAAGCGTTTAAATGTGACTTTGGGCGCAGATTATCCGAAAACGTTTTCCGAATCGGTTCAAGAACAGCGAAGGTCCTCGCAATAGAGTCAATAACGATTGTCGGTTTGTATGTTCCTATTCGACCAGAAGAACGCTATTCAAGATAGACCTCACCAAAACAGCGTCTCGAGTCAAGCGGAACTAATTCGAACAATATGTGTCTTTTGGTATATTGTTCGGCAAATTCAACCGTTGGTTAATTCAAGGAACACCCGCAATGTCGTCGAAGTTACAAAAATCAAGTTTAGTTCTTGCCACTTCCTTGATAGCAATTGTTTCTTTCTTACCATTAACCGGCGTTCTAGCCGCGGAGAATCTGACGCTTCGCAAGGGCGTCTCTTTCGTTGAAGATAAAGACAACGGATTTCCGATCATCGCCGACAAGATGGAAGATGCCACCATAGAAAGTGGCAAGCCGGCGCTGCTCTTTTTTGGCGCATCCGGAGATTTGAATACCAATCGCCAGGCAAAACGTCTAGTTTCCATCTACAATCGTTTCAAAACCAAGAATATAAAATTCGTCGTCATCGACGTCGATCATGCTGCAAACGCGCAGGCGACGGAGTTGATCAAAAAGCATTACAAAGGCTACATTCCCTGCCAGGTCATCATTAACGATACAGGCAACTCCGTCTGGAGCAAATCAGGCGAAGTCTCCGAAGGCGAAGTTAGCAAAGAAGTAGAACAAGTAACTCGATAAGAAATAACGCCCTTATGGATCGTCAAATGTTCGCTTTGGACTGTCGCGGTTCGTCGCCAAAGCAGCATTTTGGTAGGGCTTATCCCGCTTGCTATGCTTTAACCAGTTTAACATTTCTCTTATCCTTCAAATTGGCAAGTGGTGTCGCATTTTCAGATCAGTCACTATTTGTGGTGGCATTGTCATAGTGCCCATTAGTGATTCATGGTCCTGGAAGGGACCGTGACAATCAGAGCCGCCTGTCAACGCCAAACCAAGTCTGGCAGCGAGTTCCAAATGATGAGCAACCTGCTCCCGATCATGCGATCGATGATACGCCTCAATGGCGTCCAGACCGTAAGCGGCAAGTTCAACGATAATCGACGAGAGATCGTCGCAATAGCTTGGATGAGCAATAGAGGACAATCCGCCTGCCGCATGAATGGCATCGATAGCCTCCATCGGGCTGACACTCGGACGAACCACACGAAATGCCGAACCCGGACGGCAAAAACTTTCATACGCTTCCGAAACATCAACGGCACCACCGGCCGACACAATAGCCTGACTGATGTGCACGCTGCCAATTGGTCTTACACCGGCGATGTCGCGAATCTGGTCCATGGTGACATTGATGCCCGAATCCCGAAGTCGTCTGACCATCTCCTCAGCCTGCCACTCTCTAGCCGACAGTTGCATCTCAAATAAATCCTGTAATGCCGCACAGTTCCAATCGATGAAATAGCCGAGGATGTGAACATCACGAACTTCTGCGTTGTTCCATACGGCATTGATTTCAACAGCCGGGATGATCTCGAGATTGGAAGAACTTGCAGCAGCGATCGCCTCGTCGATACCGCTAGTGGTGTCGTGATCGGATAGCGCTATTACGTCCATTCCGATATTGATCGCGTGCGCCACCAGTTGTGATGGCGACCAGTTGCCATCGGAAGCGGTCGAGTGCAGATGCAGATCAAACTTCATGCTGGGCGAGCAAAGCCTCTTCGAGAAGGTAGACTCGCTCTATCGCTATAGCCCGACCGCTCGACCTCTCAATATCTATTACTACGCCGTTGAGCTGAGCAGCACCCTTTGCGATGTCGAGCCGAGTCGGAAGCTGTTTCACCATTCTGCGAAAAACAGCATCCTTATCCATGCCGATGACACCATTAGCCGGACCGCAACAACCGACGTCGGTTATATACGCTGTCCCCGCAGGCAAGATGCGCTGGTCGGCGGTCTGCACATGGGTGTGCGTGCCGACCACAGCCGACACTCTCCCGTCAAGGTACAATCCCAATGCCACCTTCTCGGCAGTCGCTTCGGCGTGTATGTCGACAACGATTGCATCACACTCGGACTGCAGTTCTGCCAATAACTGGTCAGCCACAAGGAAAGGCGATTGTAGAGGCTCCATGAAAATCCGCCCCATAATATTGATTACCCCAACGCGAAATCCGTCCAGCTTTACGACGCAGTGTCCTCGCCCCGGAGTGTCAGGCGGATAGTTGGCGGGTCGTAACAACGTCGGGTAACGATCGATAAACTCAAATATCTCTTTCTTATCAAAAGTGTGATTGCCGCCGGAAAAGACCTTGATACCCGCGCCGGCAAACTCCCGCAATACCTTTTCCGTCACCCCAAATCCGTGCGCGGCATTTTCTACGTTGGCTATCACCAGATCGGGCGGGTGAGCAGAAGCCATCCTATCTGTGACATACTTAACCACGAATTCTCTTCCGGGCTTGCCAATGATGTCGCCCAGGAAAAGTATGCTAATGCTGTTATTGTTGCCCATTCCCTAGAGGATAACCGAAAGTCCACGCTGAGGCCCTGAAATGTTGTGTCGTGAGAAGCAACGAAAAACGAGAGTTGAGCTAGCGCTCGCCTTGTTGTCGATTTCCATTTTGGCAGGGCCGGCCAACTGCGCTCCCACCGCCGATGCAAAGATCGCGCCAGAACAGGCGAAACTTAAACGGGCTCAATCAGTCGCAGCCGACAAGTCCAGGATTCAGCCTCAATCGGCTGCAACAGCCACAACGCAACAGCCGAGGCCGAAGCCAATAACCTCGGAGGGAAAAGCGAAATCGCAGCCATCGGGAAAAAACACTGACTCAGTCAAGGGTAATTTGCATCCGAACAGTCTGGACAGTTCAAAGAAAGTCGGGTCGGCAGATTCAACAAAGAAGGAGGCCAGTAAGAGCTCAGCCACCGAATCAATCGACAAAGCGGCGGACCGATACAGACAGCTTAACAACGCCGCATCCAACAATGACCGGATTAGTCGCAAACCAAGGTCGCAGCGAAATACGCTGATTCCGCCCCCGCCGCCAACCATGCCCACCTATTTAAATGTGCCGACTAGCGGATTTGAAGGTGGTTTTTCCGTTCAACTCATGTCTCTTGACGATCTCAAGTTTCAACTCAAGAATGTCGAAAAGCGGTTGGCTGCAGCCAACGAAGACGAGCAAGATCAGATCAGAGTGGCCAAGGAGAAAGGGGAAAGAGCGACGCGCTTCGACGAACTGTACGAAGAGGGAGTGGTCAGCCGCAGGGAGCTCGAGCAATCACACGAGGATGCCGAACGAGCCAAAAGGGATCTGGAACAGGCCCACATAAAGGTAGAAGAGAATTCCAGATTGATTGCCCAGGTGAAAGAAAGAATCAGCGCTCTCGAACCGAAAAACAAACAATCCAAGATTTCCGTACAGAAAAAAAACAGCCCGAGCAAGAAGGCGAGAAAGCAAACTTCCGCTAAATCAGCGCCTCAAGAGCAGATCTCGCGTTGATTTTGTAACCGTCCGGCACCTGAGATGGTAGTAAGCTGGCGGTTCTAGCCGTGCCATTGCGACTTGATCAGGAGAATCAACTGCCGATTCGTTAAACAGGACTATGATCGGCGCTGAGCGAATGACACCATATTCAGTATCATTTTCGCGGTTTCGCCCAAACTGCGACTGGATGGCGTTTCCTTGATTCTGTTTGGGTTTCGGGGATCGAGAGCATTTAAGATTAGGCGAATTTAATACATTAAGCGATGCTAGGAATAGACCATTATTTGATAAGCGCCACTTAAGTTTCCAGCATTCCTGTACTACCCCTAATTTCAAACACGGCTTTTGATGAGATTGTTCAAAGAATTGATCTATCCTCACTTTCCCGAATCGATTTCCATTAGCGCAATCTCAGGTTGACAAGCGCAAAGCAAAACGGATGTTGAAAATCGAGATCCTATGCCGTTTTTGCGCTAGTATTTAGGACAAGAAACCCGGCACACCCAAGTCGAAACCCGCTCCCAAAGCCACTTTGGGCGTAGATTAGCTCTGGGTGTGATTCGGGACAACAAACTATTCTAAGGAGGAGAAATCCTATGCTGCATATGAGAACCTCAGAGTGTAATCTCTCACAAAGAGAAAGACTCCAACGTGGTTATTACACCGGCCGTCAATCGTCGCGTTATGAATCGCTCGACAGAATGATGGGTATGGAATGGGACCCTTACATGAGCTACAGCTCCCCCGAAACAGATGTGCTTGAACTCGACGATCGCTTCATCCTGGAAGTATCGCTTCCCGGCGTAGTGCTGGATGACGTAGAACTCAAAGCAGAAGGCAACTACCTGCATCTGGTAGCGAAGCGCACACCGAGTATGTTTGAAGAGAGAGCTACCTACTTGAGGAAAGAGCTACCTTGCCACTTCCTCGTTCGCGAGTTCGAATTCGAAGAAGATATTTCCCTAGAAGAGATCGAAGCTCGTCTCGACCGCGGCATTCTGTTCATCAGCATTCCGAAGCTCGAATCAGCAGTGAGAATTCCGGTTTCGGCAGGCGCTATCGAACAGCATATGCTGGAAAGCGCCCGCATGCACAAAGAGAACTCCAGAAAGGTCTCCGTAAAGTAAGCGCAAGCATTACCTGAAGACTGGAGAAGGAAGCTCGTGATGGGCTTCCTTCTTTTCTTTTCTCAAGGCGTTCTTCCTCATCGTCGAGCAACCTTTTCAAAATCCCGAAGCTAATTTTTTCGAAAAACATCGGTTCAAAACGCTTCAGGGACGACGCCATGCGTCGTCGTCAAGCGAAAAGGACCACTGTTCAAACTTTATTCAATCCTGACTTGCGGTATCCGTAAAGGAAGTAGACAAGAGCACCAAATGCCATCCAGACCACAAATCTGATCCATGTGATGACAGGCAGACTCAACATAAGAATGAAGCAGAAAACAATTCCGAGAATCGGAACTGCAGGAACGAAAGGACATTTAAAAGGACGCTCGCGATCCTTATTGGTCTTTCTCAAAAGGATCACGCCACCACATACGATAATGAATGCGGCAAGGGTTCCGATGTTAGTCAGCTCGGCGGCCTGGCCGATGTCTATAACCAGCGAAGCCAAACCGACGAGAACACCGGTCAAAATCGTCGGCAACAAAGGCGTCTTATACTTCGGGTGCAGCGTTGAGAAAACCTTTGGCAACAGCCCATCGCGAGCCATAGCCATGAAAATTCTCGGCTGTCCCAGCTGGAAAACCAGCAGGACTGACGTCATTCCAGCCAGGGCACCAACACTAACCAGGGCATGCGCCCAGCTCTGGCCGGTGGAAGCCAACGCCGTCGCTACAGGTGCTGCGTCGTTGACATACTTCGAATAAGGCATTATGCCGGTGAGAACAAGGGATACTCCGGCGTACAAGACAGTGCAGACAATCAGACTTCCGATCATACCTATGGGCATATCCTTCTGCGGATTCTTCGTCTCCTCCGCCGTCGAACTCACAGCGTCAAAGCCGATAAAGCTGAAAAAGACGATCGCGGCACCACCCATGATGCCTGCCAATCCCCCTGGTGCAAAAGGAACCCAGTTCTCCGGTTTCACAAACCCAGCACCATAGCCTATTACGAAGATGACTACCGCCACTTTGATACAGACAGCAATTGAGTTGACTACGGCGCTCTCCTGAATGC
>CAZISK010000363.1:0-7801 GCA_964541355.1 uncultured Candidatus Obscuribacterales bacterium | reverse complement strand
ATTTTAAATGGTCTGGGCTTCTCCGATTTCGTATCGAACTTCTTTGGTAGAAACAGCAGAACTAATGCTGCCAGAACATTGAGTATGGAAGAGTACAAATATTGATCGTGGTGCACGCCGTGGTTCCAGAGCCAGACGCCTAAGGCGGGACCAATGGCGTAAGCAACGTTGCCGATAATGCCCAGCGATGCGACAGCCGACACCATGCGCTCTTTGGAGAAAATATTGCTTGCGTAGGCAAACATTGCCGTCATGTAGGCGACAAGCAGTATCGAGCGCATCGACATCTCGATACAGGCAGCCACGACACCATGTGAGCACCACATTGCCACCATGATGGCGCCACAGCCAAGCGCGGACAATTTCAGGATCGGTAACTTCCCGATTCTGTCTACGGCGGCTCCCAATGGGAGGCTAATCAAGAATGCGGCTAACATGCCGGATCCCATTGCTATTGAAACTTGAGTCTCGTTCGCTCCATCCTGAGCAAGCGCAAGCGGGAGCGAACCAACTGGAAGGTTGATCGAAGTCTCGCTCAGGAGCGCAGCAATGATAAGCAGGATGTAGGTTTGCATCATCGGTTGATCATACAGGAATTAATGATCTGTTCGGCTGGTATGTTGCGCAGCCGCAACTAGCGACCTGAGGTTTCAGCGAAGCAGGGGAAGCGATGAAACTGGAGGAGCATCAATAGCCCGCAGCCGGAAGTGCCTGTGAAGCTGCTGGAAACGGAAGTGCAGCCTAAACAGCGCAGCCCGAAGTTCCAGCGAGCCAGAGGATACGCTGAAACCGAAGGATCCGCACAACCAGCCTAGCCCGAAGTTCCCGCTAATCCAGAGAAGCGCTGGAACAGGAAGAGCAGCCGACAATTGCTCCAGAAGTCTTCTCGTGCATGGCGGAAACCTCAAAGGTCTCGCAACTCGCGCTCAAGAATGCTCCAGATGGTGGCACCGAGATCAGTGTTGTTGCCAAAACCGATAATTAGATTCACTATCAATATAGCTATTTTCAGGACGCGTTTTCCTTTCGCTGGCGCCGTTGTTCTTTCAGTTTGCGAAGCATGTCCTCGATTGCTCTGCCATCCTTGATTTGTTCGACTGAGTATCCGCGGGAGCGCAACAGGTTCAAAACGGTCAAAGGTTGCATATTTAGAATTCGACCAAGACGGCTCAGTCGCTCGGTATCGAAGCACTGCGTCCGCTTGGTCTCACTCCAGCCCTGGCTTGTCTCCACCGGCTGTCCGTCGACGACGCTGAGAGGCAATTGTGCTTCGAGACCGATGTGTCGAGCTTTGTAATCTATGATACCGTCTATAGTGGCGCTTAGCTGAACCTCGACTTTCGTCTCTCCAGCTGTTGTAGGTGGACAGTTGCTGATTGTAAGTTCGGCAAGCGAAGCGGGAGGCGAATGATCCTCCGATCCCTGTAAGACATGCATATTAATGGTTGAGTCCGGCGATTCACACTTATGGTAGGTCGTAATCGGCAGAGGGGTACCGCGAGAGATGACCTGCTTGAGCTGACCGGATTGCTCCACCCAAACCGGCTCGGTTATTATGTCCCATACGACAAAGTCTCTCACGTTATGCGACAAAAGTGCCGCCTGTAGAGCGGCGCCATAAACGGCGGACGAGGCTACTCCAGGTAGTATTGTCGCTGATGGGCAACGCTCATACAGTCGATTGAAATAAGGTACTAGAGAACGATAGTCTCCTACGACCACTATGCGATCTATTTTCGAGCCGGCCATACCAGACTCTTCGATGGCTTTATCGACGACGTTGAGGCTGTTGAGCACAACTGGCTCTATGAGCTCGAGATACTCTTTCATCGTTATCGAGGTGAGCAGATATCCGTGTGTCTTTGATCCGGCACTTTGGGATCGGTTGCGGACAATCTCCAGATTTGTTACGCGGATGTTGGCCTGGTGTCCTGAAAAATGCAAGTCATCGATTGCGTTTTGGGCAGCGGACGTCAATCGAAAGATGTTGGAGGGACTTCTCTCGAGCATGTATCCCGACTCCTCGTCGAATCGATCGATCATGAAGTCAATGACTTTAGCGATGAAGGCATTGCCGGACAGGGTGTCATCGCCTATCGTCGCTCTAACTTCGAGCAGACCGTTGTGAACCTCTATAACGGATGCTGCGAATGTTCCTGCACCAAGATGGTAGACCAGCATATTCCCCTGGAACTCTCTGTCTCCGTGACAGTGTGCGAAGGCTATAGCCGTAGGCTCGTTGATGAGCTGTAGCACGTCGATGCCGGCGGTCTCAGCCGCAGCCTTCAATAGTTTTCTTTGCGCGCTCGTGTAAGTCGCCGGTGTGGTTAGCACCGCCTTTGATATCGGTCGTCCAAGCGTGTTCTGACCCATGATAGTTAATTTCTTGATCAACAGCTCTGTCAACATCTCAGCGCTGTAAAATCCGCATTCGGCTTCAATGTACCAGTCCGTCCCCACCAAGGCGCGGAAATCGGTGATGAGAGACAGGGCATCGCCGGACGGAGGCATCCCGATTGTTAGATTGCCATTCGGCAGACGGCATGCGACGGATGGAACTGGAGTAGCGGTAAGATCCTCCAGGGAGTTGTTCTCGAAGGTTGCGATTCGCGAGTATCGTGTGCCGACATCAATGCCGACCACGGCATGCCCAGTCTGTCCGGTCGCTATCAGGTAAGGCGCCGGCAGACCCGATCCTGGTCCACCTTCTTGCAGTATTGGTTGAGTCGGCGGCCCGTATGATGAGATAAGCTCGTCTGTCTCGAAGCAAACAAGAACCTTCTTCTTCACGACCACCTCACTAGGTTTCGAAGCATCGATAATCCAGTATGACATCAACGGACTAGAATTGCTTCTTTTTTGGGGGAGTCGGTTTGAAGCAATTGATACGCACAAACGCCCCAGAATTGATCTCGACGGAGTAAGATTCTAAATGAGGCAACAGTGTTGTCAGGGTTAGATTTCTAGATGAGGCAATACGGCATTAGTAGACCTAATAAAAAAAGACCGCAAAATTATTGGTGGGCCTAATAGTTCTCCACAATATTTTTACGGGCCAGGGTAATAATTTGAAGCCGATTTTAATTAGTAGATCTAATATAGCCGAATGAATCGACTTGAGGATAGCCCAAGACAGGAGACTGGACTCTTGCTGACTGGGCAGTTCGACTTGTGAGCACCGGTTATGAACTGGGCGGGCTCGATGATTGCGATGATTGGCGCTTGGCAGTAGCGCTTAGTCAAATCGCGTCTTCAAGATTGATGCTTAAATCGCCCAGGGTTACAGAGTAGCTTTCTTTTCTTCCTTCTAGGATGTAGCGAATCAAAACCTCTCCTGCCACGGCTGTGACGAGAAGGATTAAATTACGAGCGAGAGGATAGTCGCAGATATCGTCGCCGGCGTCTGATGGGACGATATAAGTTTCGTTCCATCTAAGCTCACCATAATCGCCGTTGACGCCGATGTGAAGGCAGGGTGTGCCGGACTCCTTGCAGACTTCGGTAACGACCCTTCTCGACACGGAGTTGTCGAATCCATCCACGACAATGTCGTAACCCTTCAGAAGTTTTGACGCATTTTTGTCATTCAACTCTTTAGAGATTGCTTCGACATCTTCGCCGACTTCTCGATAGATCAAGTTGCGCAGGATATCGGCTTTAAGCGCACCGATGTCGTCGATGGCATAGACTTGCGTACCGATGTTTTGCTCCTCGATACGATCGCGATCGATCACCGCCAGATTTTTGAATCCCTGGCGGGCGATATGTGATACCAGATTGGAGCCCAGCGCTCCAGCACCACATACGATGACTCGGGTTTTGGCCAATTTTTCAATCTGGTCTTTGCCTCGATAAATGACTTCGTGATGTAGTTTAGTTGCCATAGCCTCTCCTAGATAACTGAATCATTCTACTGCCACTATCACCTTTCGACGGAAAACTGCGATCTTGCTTGCCTTTGTGACTCGTTCTTCATGGGCATCATAAATCCAACCGTTCGTGCCGTTGCCGTCATCGATCAGGCACAAAAGCGGCTTGCCGAAACAGGTTGACCAGGCGTTCATGGTCTTGTTGTCTCGGGCGCTGGGGGAGTTGAAACCCATTGGGTGAGTGTGGAAAAAACCTACCACATCACCCCTGGTCTCTTCACGATCCATTACTCGCTGCCAGTCGAAGTCGACTGAAGCGGGGCTGCCTGTGCGACGCCACATCATTCTGGCATGCCAGATACCGTCTCTGGTTTCACCCAAAAGAACGTATCCAATCTCGCAGCTTACTCGACTGGCAGTCGCGCTGTTAATCATATTCATCATCATGATGAGCACCTCTTCCGTCGTGCAGCTCGCGCATTACGCCAACGAGACTCGTCAGGTCGAAGTCTCGGTCGCGGCCGCTCAAGCAAACACCTGCGCTTACAACGGTCAGATCGTTAATGCGAACATCGGCCGAGTGAGAATGTCCGTCAATAACGTAGCGGACACGCATCACATCGTTGCCCTGCGCCCAATAGGCATCGAGGCGCGCGCCCGAGTGAGTCAGTGCGTCCCTCAGTCGTTCCAGATCTGTTCTCGGGCGTGGCGCGCTATGACCTGGATAACGGTCCGCAAATACAATTCGATAGGCAAGCAATTCGCTGGGTGCGGCGCCCGAAACCTTTACCTCCTCAGGCACTGAGCCTTTGTCCATAGCTTCTCTCAAACCTCTTGCAATGATCGGATCACGCCTGCGGTTGGCTCCGTGATACCAGAATGACGAACCATCGAAGCGAGCATAGATCTGCTCCATCGCCGTAACGCGCTCCGTGAGGCGAATCGGAACTGGCTCAGTCAGCCTGAATCGCGAATCTGAGGGGTTGGCCTGTACGCCCCACCAGTGGTGCTCGAACTCACCGATCAATACCAGTGTGATCCGCGGAAGCAAATTCAAATATGCATCTACTTGATTGCGATTAGCTGTTTCCACGAGTCGAGCTTTGCCGGGCTCCGTCACCTGGAACAGCCCGAATCCGCCTTGTCTTGAAATAGGTCCTGCATCGACGACCTCCAACTCATAAATTACGCCTTGTACTTTTATCTTGATTTTAGCGCCCGGAACATATGGCGCTAGAAAAAGTTCCGACGAGAGAGATTCCTCCTCGTCGGAAAAGCGCTTAATGAGTGATAGCGGATCGATATTCCCGCCCCCGCTCATCCGAATACGGCCTCAGGACGCATAGTCATATTGCCGTTGGCGTGCCGTTCTACGACATAACCTCTCAGCTTAGCCACAGATACATCGAGATAGCTGGCGACAGCCTGCGCGATTCTTTCGTCAGAGCTGGCTGTTCCGACATCAAGAATGTCGAGAGCAATTGCGCGACTTCTGCCTTCGAAACGCAAGTGCAACATTGTGACATTGCCTCTTTCTCTTTCGGCTTCAGCGCGGATCAAGTGGCGTGGGTCTCTTGTTGTCATTTTTGTTGTACCTCTCTATTTCGCTATCGACCGTAGCTCTTGTAGTGTCATTAACCGCTTCAGTCGGCGCAAAATCAACCTCTTTTGAAGGTTCGAGCGATTTTGTCCACGAAGCTAACGCCATCATATCATCAAAATAACCGTGCCATGCGACTGCTTACTGAATGAGCATCAGCCCTATCGGAGGTCGCAAATATCCTGGATTAGCTGTTTTGCGACTACGGTGTCGAAGCGTCCTTGTTCAGTAAGCAGCAATTTGAGCGAGATCTACCAGGCGTTGCTCGGATCGTACTTAGTAGTACCCTGTTCGTCATCATCGCTCCTGCGGCGATTATCGAACGAACGCATCTGCTTCAGAACACCGCTCAGCGTTCCTGGTCCGGTCTGCGGCTGGTTGACGTCGCCGGTCGCTCGAGGCGGCGGTGGCGGCGGCATGTCTGGATTGTCCGGATACTGAGTAGGTGAATTCTGATACGGTACCGGCTGTACGACTCCTGCTGCATTGGTTTGAATTGGTTGTTCGAAGTTGGGATACGGCACCGGTTGATTCTGATATGCAGTAGGTTGAGGTTGTTGGTTTTGACTAAAACCCTGATTGGGGGTTGGATTCGGCGGCGGAAACGGTGGCGGCTGTTGGCTCTGGTAGTGAACCACACCGCTGGGAGATGGTGTTGGCAGCGGTGCGCTGTCGGCCTTGTGACCGTTATTTCCTTCATCCGATGCCCACGCGTTGCTGGACTGTGGCGTCCAGCTCTGTGTGGATGCTTGCGGTAGTGGTGTCTTGGGTGGTGTCACCTGATTCGGTGACCACGGTTGGACGGCTGGATTTGCCGGCGGTATCGGTTGTGTGAAGCCGCCTCCCTGTGGTGTCACAGGTGGTGTCGTCCACGATTGATTGACCGGAGGTGGCGGCGCTGTCAGCTCTGCTGGCGGGGCTGACCAGGTTGGGCCGCTTTGAGATGGCGGCGACGGCCACGAGTTGGCTGGGTCCGGTTGCACCGGTTTGGGTTCTGGAGACCAGGCAGCCGGTTCTGCTCGAGGAGGAGACCAGCCTGCTTGCGGCGCGACCGGCTCTCCATTTGGAGATGGTATCCACGGCGCTGATTCGGCACCTTGTTGCGAGTTCCAGGCGGGCTTCGGCAATTCGAGCGTAGGCGGCGAGTTGGTCGCTCGTGGTGGAGATTTCGGCGGTTCGGCCGGCGGAGGAACCGGATTTTGCGCTACCGAAGGTGGAAAGGCGGGCGAGGACTCAGTCCTGAACAAGGAGTCCTGCTTGTTTTGCTCATTCTCGCGGTCAAGCGTCCAGGTACCTGATTGACCGGATTCACCTATAGGCGCTGTCCAACTGGGTCTGATCACTCCATTCGGCAATTTCTGAATCGCGGGTTTACCTGTGGGCGATCCACCAGAGTTGGTTGCCGGCCAGGCAGCAGCAGGCAACTCCTTGTTACTGCCGGACGAGTCCGACCATTTGCCTTGACCGGAGCTTTCCGGAGGCGGCCAAGTCGAATTGGTCCGAGCTGTGGGCTCAGTTTGCCAGGATCCCTGACTGGGTGGTGGATTGACAGGTTGGACCGGCCAGGCGGAATCTGTGTGCTTCTGGCCCCCGTCAACTTGAGGAGCAACTGGTTGAGTGGGCCAGGCACTAGCGCCCCATGCGGTCTGATTCTGGTTTTCCTTGGTTTGAGCAGTTGCCTCCGGCCAGCCCTGGTTGGCTGATGGCGGTGGCCATGCCGATTCGGCGGTTGGCGTTGCTTGTGCACCCCCGCCAGGCTTCAGTGTCCAGGTGCCGGATTGCTCTTCTGGGGCTGATTGGGGCCAAGCTTCGCTTGGGGGGCGAGAAGGCGGATTGACACTCTGATTGATCCAATCGCCGGTTCTTGGCTCCGGGTTGAGGCTGTCTGAAGGCTGCACTTCGGTGTTCGCCCAGCCGCCGGATGATGATTGTTGGGACTTGGATTGCCAGTCGGACTGACTTTGAGGAGCTTGAGGCGCGGGGGGTTGAGACTGTTGATTAGACCAGGCGTCGGTTGTCTTTGCCGCTCCCTCCGGCTTCCAACCTGCTGCGGGCGTGCGCTGGGGTGGTTCAGACTGCCAACCTGTTGTTGTTTTCCGCGGCTCGGATTGCCGTGCTTCGGTCGGCTTTTGCTCTGTTTGCCAGGGATTTGGCGGTTCAGATGTCTGCCAACCGGAAGTCGGTTTAACCTGAGAATCAGTGGACTGCCGGGGCGTGTCCTTGGCTGGAGCATCAACGCCTGGCCATCCTGGTGCCGGCTTGGCTGGTGCCGCCGGTTGCCAGCCATCAGCAGGCTTTGCCGGCGCATTCGATGGAGCCCGATCAGAGGACC
>CAZISK010000362.1:0-7826 GCA_964541355.1 uncultured Candidatus Obscuribacterales bacterium | reverse complement strand
TCTTGTCGAGAACGCTGGCAAGAAGTTCATCCAGTTCATCGCCGGTACCTTCATCCGGCAGCGAGAGCAGAGCGCTCAGCGAACTCCATGAGTCCTCCGCAAGACGCTCCATATCCGATGCATCGAGATTGTTATCGCGGGCAAAGTCGATAACTCGCTGAACATCCTTCCTCCAGTTGTCCAACTTCAATCGGTTGGCCGGTCCATGCATCTCATCGGCAAACTCATGAATGACCGAATCGACGGCTATGGCAAAAACCGCAGGCAGCCTTTCCTCGCCAATAACGGTAAGATCCGGTGAAAGTCCGGCGTCTATCGCATGCTCCGAGAGAAGACGGCCGCAAAGAGAGTTGACTGTTCCCAGATAGCCCGTGAGCACGCCTTGCGCGTTGTGCCAGTCGCCATCGTCCAGAAGCACGCGGCGAACTCGCCCGACCAGTTCGTCGGCCGCTTTGTTGGTAAATGTGGTGGCGATAATGCCGGAATTGGCTTCGAGCGAATCAGATGGTTCTAGGCGCTTACCCCTGCCTCGCAGTCCATTCAAGTATTCCAGCGACAGCCGATAGGTTTTTCCCGTACCGGCACTGGCCGCTATCACGGTAATTGGGCTGACCATGTTGTCGGTCTCTTCGATCACGCGTCGAACTCCTTCTTTCCGCAAAGCCTGCCGAACTCGCAGATCTTGCACGGCGGCTCGAGTGCCAATGTGATGTCTGGAATACTGCTGGACCGAAGCTCCGGCTCATCATCGCTAATGATGGTAACGCCGGCTTCGTCAAAAGTCGCAACTAGATCGGGCGCGAAGCCGGTAGCGTATGCAGTACCACCTCTCAAATAATCGAGATGAGTCCTGGCGTTAGCAACCAACCGATCAAATGTCAGATCAAGCGGTTCTCCATTAACATAACTGTGGGAGGGGAAGGGGTGTTGCTCGGACGCAGATAAAAGCTGCCGTTGGCCAATCAAGAAGTAGCCGGCATCAGTCTTCGCTTTCGACTCCAGCCTTTCGAGAGTTGCGTACACAGCTAATTGAATCGCTCTGCCCTCGAGAATCTCCCGCCGTCTATAAATTGTGCTTTTGCTCCACTTCAGATCGATGACATAGTCGAAGTGGTCCGGATGCTTGAGCACCATGTCGGGACGCCCGGTTATCTCGATATCATCGACAACCGCGGTGCGAACCGATTCACAAGCAACAGAGGAGAACCCTGCTTCTTCGATTAGAACCGAAAGTTGACTGGCTCCGTCGCAAATCGCCTTTTTCAACCGCTGGCGCTCGAGACTGAATCCCGGTTGCAGGAGCGGTGCGGCCAACCGCGGACAAAGTCTATCGAACTCCGCTTCAGCTCGGGCTCCGGTATCAACCGCTGTTTTCCACGCATCCGTTGAAAATATCTCGGCAAATACGGCATGCGCAAGAACTCCGGCTAACTGATCCCCGCTGACGACCGACAGCAAGTTGCCGTACCTGAGATTGGCCTGGAACTTGAGCAACCAGCTCAGAGGGCAGGCGAGCAAGCGCTCCAAACTGGTGGCAGTCTGGTGCTTCGGCAAAGACAGGACTTCGCGATACTTCCACATTGGACGCTTTCCGGGCAAGCAGCGCCTGTCCACAGGTTGTCCAACGAGCGTGTGTCCCAAAATCTCCGTCTTCGGCTCAATGTAGCACTCGTGAGCCTGTTTGATAATTCGGCATCTGACTCGAGGAGATGCCCACTCTAGAGCAGGGGATATCTCATGGAAGAATGGGTGGGCTGCTACCGCACGACCTGCCACCGTTCGTGGTTTCACTAACACAAGTCGCCGGGGCGAAACAAGCAGTGGACGCGGCCAACTTCTGGCTTCTCGCACAACCGCTCGCTGTGACGATTCCAGGACAACCTCTCGCCTGGACAGGTAAGCCAGCTCATCTTTAGTCCAGGGGTCCATCGTCACACGCATTTGCTGTTCGATGAATCCCCACCAGATCACGTTATCGGCAGAAGCCAGAAGTTGTCCAGGGTGATCGACGGGCACCCAGGAAGAAGCCTCCGCCTCATCAGGGCTGTAGCCGTCTCCCAAAGCTGATTCGATGATCTTGAGAAGCTGCGATCGAACTATTCTCTCGGTTCCCGTCGAATTGATGGTTGCCGATAGAACCTCTGCAAGATATGCCGCCTTGGCAAAGACCTGTAATTGTTCGCCCGATGACTCAGGCATCGTATTCAGTCTCATGGTGGCATGCCTGCGCAGACGATCGCAGATACTCACCAACACTTTTGCGGGCACGCCTTCGCTTGTATCGAACAGTGGTGGCTCCAGCCAGTCACGCAGCGATTGCAGCTCCGACTCAACCAGCTGTTCGATGGCAGCGTCCGGTTCCGACACTTCTGTTTGTCTGGCCAGTAGATCTCCTCTGGTATCATCCCAGGCACTTTGCCAGGCACCGCCGCCAATACCAGGTTGATTCCTGAGCGCTTGAATGAATCGGCGCGCGATGGTACGAGGAATAGGTCCCATTGGCACCATCAAGAACTCAATCATCCTCACGGGATCAAATGGTGCCCATAAAAGCTCCAGCGACAGCGGTAAAGCCTGCAGATAGCCACGCAGTGCGGAGGTGCTTCCACCACCAAGAGAAGGCAGAGACTGTTTCTTCAAAAAATGATCGAGAATAGCGGTGGAGCTTCCTCGAATGATCACTGTAGAGTCCGAATCATCAATCGCAGCGAGTAAACGCCCAACGTAATCGGCGGCCTGTACTTCGTCATCCGATTCCAGGATCGCAAAACTCGCGTCACCAGTTAGCTCTACATTCTTCTGGTGGAGAATCGAAGATTTAAGTTTTTCCAGGTCGCTCAGATCGCCGTTTGCCGGCGCCTCAGACTCAGATTGAGGCAACCTCTCGAGGTCGGAATCAGTGCGAAGACTCAGACATTCGTTAAGAGCGGAGTGTTCAATCTCGACACCTTTGACCTCGATCAGCCGAATCAATTTTTGCCAGATCGGAGGAAGCGTGTCGAACTCATCCATTAAAATAACTCGATCGATTGCCACGCGGTCGACTTCGTTCAATCGCCTGACTATAGGATTGACTAGATCGTGACTCGAGTAAATCTTCTCATTGCGAAAACGCTCCAGTTGCTCGAACGTCGCCAATCGCTTCGGCATATTCTCGAGGTCGCTCGGACTATCATGCTCGATGAGCCAACCGCTGCCGACAAGCTCGTCTCGCATTCGCAACAACGTCTTCGCCGTTCCCCAGCAATCGGTCTCGAATGAACGAGAATAGAATCGGTTGCCGTCGTCAAGTTGCGACAGCATGGACATATATTCCGCGATTCTGACGGAGTTGGCCGGTAGCATCGCCGCTATTCCAAGCCTCAAGCAAAGTTGCGAGATCAATCCAATCGGTCCGACGGTCAATCGACCGACAGCCGACACTTCAGGATAGGACGGCCCATCGAGATGCCATCCAAATATGATGTCCAACTTCATGCCAAGTAATTATACCGTGAGCCAGCGACAAGGACAGATATGTTACCGCCGACAAACATGGTAAAGTCTCGCTTGTCCCTTGCGGTGGTCGAAATCAATTGCAATCAAAGCTTTATTTCATTACATTCGTCGCAGCGCTGGGCGGTTTTTTGTTCGGCTTCGACACAGCCGTCATATCTGGAACCGATCCGTTTGTAGTTCCCCATTTTCATCTTGACGATGCCCAGTGGGGATGGACGGTGAGCAGTGCGCTTTTAGGCACCATTGTAGGCGCGTTTGTTGCCGGATTTCCGGCGAGCGCGCTGGGACGCAAGAAATCGCTGTACATAACCGCCGTGCTGTACTTTGTATCGTCTCTCGGCTGCGCGTTTGCGCCAACCTGGGCAATTTTGGTCCTCTCTCGATTTGTCGGTGGCATCGGAGTCGGACTGGCATCCGTGTTGTCTCCGATGTTCATCGCCGAGATTGCACCGGCGAAGATGAGGGGGCGTCTTGTTGCTGTTTCACAACTCAACATAGTGATTGGAATTCTGGTTGCCTACTTTTCTAACCGTGCTCTTGTACCACTGGCCGACAACTGGCGCTTCATGTTCGGCGCGATGATGATTCCATCAGCACTGTTTTTCCTATTGCTATTTTTTGTTCCGGAAAGCCCGAGATGGCTTGTCGGCAAGGGTCGCACAGAATATGCTCGAGAGGTGCTCAACAGTATCTCGGAAGACATGCATGAAGTAGACACCATTGTCGGTGACATCCAAAAATCAATAACAGAAGACAGCGAGGAGTCGTTCAGCGCGCTGTGGAGCCCACGATATCGATTCATGACCATGCTCGCCTTTCTGTTCGCGTCCTTCAATCAATTTACCGGGATCAACGTCTTCATCTACTACGCACCACGCATATTGGAAAAAACCGGAATGAGCACTGAAGAGGCTCTCTGGCAAACCTTTGTTGCAATCGGAGTGACCAACCTCATCGCCACCGTCGGTGCAATGTTCGTCATCGATCGCTTTGGAAGAAAGGGTTTGATGTATATAGGTTCGGTCGGACTGATTTTGTCTCTGTCGCTAATGTCCATTGGATTTATGAGCCCAACCTTCGACAAGACGCTTGTACTTGCATGTCTTATCGGATTCATAGGCTCCTTCGCCATGTCGCAAGGCGCCGTAATCTGGGTTTTCCTCTCTGAAATCTTTCCGAATCAACTTCGCAATCACGGACAGTCTTTAGGCTCATTTACTCACTGGGCTTGGAACTTCTTGATTTCGCTATGCTTTCCAGTAGCCATAGGACTGTTCGGCGGCGGTATCGTATTCGGTTTCTTCGCATTTATGATGGTGCTGCAGCTTCTATTCGTCTGGAAAATGATGCCGGAAACCAAAGGCAAGACACTCGAAGCACTCGAATCCGATCTGGTGAGACACTAGTAGACAATGAATTCGATGAGTGTAACAGCGAAGTCATTCGAATATTCAGACAACGCTCCAAACTAGCGCGCAAGAGATCAGAGCTAAAGTGCAGGAAGCCCTGCAGAAAATGTGATTCCACCGCTCCGGGAGCAATCTCGCCGCGCAGGATCATTACCGCAAACCAACTGCTCTAAACTCGGCAGGCGGTGAGACCCATTCAGTTTAAATACTATAGCGATGCTTATCTCACAACAGTGAGATGTTCGACGTCGGCAATACCATGAGCGGGACCGTCGCTCTGGGCCACTTCATAAATAACGGTCGGGTCGAAAGACAGGTTGTTGCGAGGTTCAAAGTGGTCTGGGACTAAGCTTTCAACGCGCTCGAGCGCTACAACAACTTCGTGAATGCAGACTCCATGATGATCGTGATGATGGTGGTGATGTTCTCCATGGTCACCGCCGCCTGCTCTCTCCTGGTTGACCACCACCCCATGAGCGACAGCCGAATGGCTTTCGTCCGCGTGCAAAGAGAGTGCATGGGCTGATCCCGCGTCGTGATGTGAGCACCCGCAGCCGAGCAGTCGCTTATTCTCCCTATTGGCGGAGATCAATAGAACAGCAACCAGCAAAGAGATGCACATGTGCAATCCTTCATCGATAGCCACGCCACCAAAATTCACTACCGCCATCAAAAGAATGGCAGCGCTGAACATGCCGAGCACGCGCTTGCTCTTGTGCTTCAAGAAGCCAGGCACGATGATCGGCAAGCAGATACCGAGTACGAGTAAGAACACGAGTTGATCGTTGATCAGTCCATGCGACACTTGCTCCATCCCCACAAAGGGGAGCAAAGCACTCACCACCGGTAATACCACACAATCGATAAGACAAATAATCGGAGCTGCTACGGCGAGGAAATCAAGAATCTTCTTCCAGCGCGTCGAAACGCGCGTTGACATACTCGTAGCCATGATTCCGACCGCCGTGATGTATTTGAATATTGCCAAGAATGTAAGATTATCATTAACGTGACTTCATAGCTATCCTTGAAATGTCGTGTAGAAGACGTTGCTTATGTATTCAAACTAAATGTCCTCTAATCAAACCGATAACAATATGAAAGCGGTCCAAGAAAAGCTGATGTCAAGCAGATTTATGAGAGGAGAATAATGAGTTTTATCCAAGGTTTGAAGATAGAAGTCCTGCAAGAAGTTCTTGAAAAGCAGGACAGCTCCCGAAAGTTTGGCAATGAGCCAATTACGCACCGCTTGACAACGGTAGCGCCACCACTCGAACAATCGTTGAATTACCTCGCCTCGCAAGATTGTGCCAACAGTATGGAAATCGATCCGTACTGGCCAAAATGGAACAGTCCCTGGTGGCACATGACGCTCCTATATGAGATGGGGCTCGCCGGAGACATTCCTTATATGGCATTGCAATTGCTGCACAAGGCTCTGGAAGAAAGATACCTCCACTTCTTTCCATTCACTGAACGCGAAGTTCCCCCAGGACATGATCCAATAGCTCATGTCCTCTGCCAGTGCGCGCTTGGCACCGCCCATAGGATCCTGCACAGTGCGGGTCAGGACACATCGCCTATGCCTTGGATTCGAGCGTGGTTTATGAAATACCAACTTCCTGACGGTGGATACAACTGCGACGAAGCAGTCTATGCGGACAATGGTAAAAGCTCCATGATCTCGACTGTGCACATCATCGAATCACTATTGGAGTACGATGATCTGAATGCAGAGGAAATTCAAGTATTGGATAGGGCAGTTGATTACTTGCTCAAGCGACGCCTGCTTCGTTCTCTGAGCAAGTCTGATCAAATCCTCGATACCAACTGGGTCTCTCTTACATTTCCGCGCTTTTACGAAATTGATATTCTGCGCACGCTGAGCTGTGTGGCAACTTGGGCGAAAAAACGCCAGAAGCCTGTACCGTGGTCTGCGATTGCAGAAGTGGTATCACTATTGCAATCGAAATTGAATAACTCTGAACTTAAGATTGAAAGACAGTTTTATACCAGCTGTAAAACTCGGGTGAGGAACGCCGACGGAAGTTGGCAGCCGACGCAGGACGTCAGCGTATTTCCATTGCTCGAAGCGGTCGGTATCGAGGGCTCATCGTCCCCATTCCTTGCAAAACAGTGGTTCGAAACAGTCGAACTCCTCAAAAGTCTAAATGACGAAGGTCTTATTTCGAACGACTAATTCGTTCTTCGATCCGTTGTGAAACAGCCAACCATCTCAATGTCTCCTCGTTCTGGTAATTGCGGGAAACGTGTCTTTGTCAACAACAACGTCCACCAAGGACCAATTCAAGTTTTAGCGTACTACTGCTCGGTAGCGACAATCGAGCCACCAACCGGTGAGTAAACGTCCGAATGGTGCACCTCGAACGGATATGCCTCTATACATATATTTTGGGGCAGAAATTCATACCTTTGAAGACATATTTCTGCTGAGTATCCCTTTAAAGGTATATTTTGATGCGGTTTTTATACCTCTAAAGTCATATTTCTCTTATTGAAGCGATTCTGCACAAACTGAATAATCATGTCTTTCACCTTCTCGAGATCTTCGGGCTCGATGAAAGTTACCAGGCAAGCAATGAATGCCCATTCGAAGACAGGAAGATTGATCGCCACATCGATTCCAACATGCAGACAGAGCGCGCTTAGAAGAACATAGTAACGAACATCTTTCAACCACACCAACGTCCACATGGCGAACTCGATCACGAGCGTCCCCCAGGAAAGCAACTTGCAGAACAGTAGATTGTCGAACAGAATCGGCAAGTTGAATCTCACCAGATCATCCAGTCGAGTGGCGTAGTAAACGGCGGTTCCATCAAGCCACTGCGCACCCATCGCCTTGCACCAGAAGGTGTCGCAATACGCGATGGCGAGCTGCACCTGAATCATCCGCTG
>CAZISK010000361.1:0-7848 GCA_964541355.1 uncultured Candidatus Obscuribacterales bacterium | reverse complement strand
TACTCTTTGCTAGGACCGCACCGCTATCTCCTCGGTCCTGGAAAGGTGCTTTCTTCCATCTTCGACCGATTCCCAGCCAAGATGAAGCATGAGCGCCTTCAATATGACGAAGGATCCGGTCGCCACAACCTCCTTCGAGCCGGCTTTCGCCTGCGCAATAGCCAGCGCGTCGGCAACTGTCTCGGCTGCTACCGCCTCGACACCTAGTCTTTCGCAGAGCGTGACAATCTCTTCTTTCGGATAGGTAGCGCGACGCGCTTCAGCCTGGCAGGCGACCACGAAGTCTCCTTCACCTAGCAAGTTGCTTAGATAGGCCTGCACGTCCTTATTTCCGAAGAAACCAAGGATGAATACATGGCTCGACGGCGAGCGCTCACAAAGCGCCTTCCTTAGCGCCAGAGCACCGGCTGGATTATGGGCGCCGTCTATTATGATATTTCTGTCAGGCAGGATTTGCATGCGCCCCGGAAAGTATATGTCAGATAAGGTTTTGGCAAGTCGTCCTTTGACCTTGTCTTCGACGTCGTCAATGAGATTCGATAAACAAACTGCTGTGAGCGCCATCTCAGCATTTTGCCTTTGATGTGGACCGATAAGCGAGAGTTGATGCAATGCCTCTATAGCTGACGCATTCAAACAGTCACCCCTGAAAGCTCCGCGGTCAGAATCGCTTGTTCCACCTTCACCGCCTTCGTTTCCGTGGAGCGAAATCAAACTTGCGCCAACGGACTTTGCACTCTTGGCCAGCTCCTCGAGCGCCGCTCCGTGCGCGTATGTAATGACAGGAATCTGAGGACGCATGATTCCAGCCTTCTCGAAAGCTATCTTCTCAACCGTGCCTCCTAGAATATGAGTGTGATCGAGATCGATGTTAGTGATAACCGAGGCAAGGATGTTGTCAGCTACATTGGTGGCATCGAATCTACCGCCCAGACCGACCTCCAGAACCGCACAGTCAATCTCTTCCTCTTTGAACCAGAAGAACGCAATCGCAGTCAAAAACTCAAACCAGGTCAAACTGCCTAATTCAGGATGTTGTTCGCCAAATCGCTCGGATAGAGATCGGACCTCGGTTGCTATTTCGGCGAGCTGCGCATCCGCAATGAACTGCCCATTGACGGAATAACGTTCGTTGAAACGCAAGATATGAGGACCGGTGTATCTCCCTGTTTTTAAGCCAAGGCTTTGAACGAGCGCATCGAGGATGGTGGCAGTCGATCCCTTTCCGTTCGTTCCGCCCACGTGAAATACTTTAATCTCATTTTGAAAGTCGCCTAGCTCCCTCATGAACAGCTGCATACGCTCGAGCGTCGGTCGTTCGAGTGTCGGCGACAGGCTTTCGATGTAAGCGATTGTTTCGAGGTAATTCATCACGAACTCGACTGTCGGCGGAGTTAACGGTTGAAGATACCGCCAGGCTGGCGACTCAAATCGACTAATAATCTCATCTATCTGCGCTCGACATGATATTGTAGTCGGCTTTTGGGATGTAAACTGGAAAGCTTGAAGGAGAAATTGCTTGTCACTCTTTACACACGATCATAGGGTCGAGACCGTACGCGTGCATGAAGGCGGAATTATCAATCTGCGCATCGACACGCTGCACGCAAATGGTTTACAAGTGATACGAGAGGTGGTCGAGCACAACGGCGGCGTCGTGATCGCGGCTCAGCCGGCACCTGACCGGGTTCTTCTCATCAGACAATATCGCTATTCCATCGATGACGAATTGATCGAATTGCCGGCAGGCAGAATCGAACGTGGTGAAGATCCGTTTCCTGCAGCCCAAAGAGAGCTTATAGAAGAGACCGGCTTCGAAGCACGTGAGTGGGCGGAGCTATCGAGAATGTTTTCAGCACCCGGCTTTTGCGACGAAGTTCTTTATCTTTACAAAGCACACGAGCTAAACTTCGTTGGAAAGAATCTTGATATCGACGAGCATACCGATGTTTTAGATCTAAGAATTTCAGAAGCCTGGGGCATGGTCGGCACCGGCGAGATACGGGATGCCAAGACCATTGCAGGTCTCGCATTGTTGCTAGTACCCAAAGCCGTTAGCTGACATCTATTCATAGGCGACGAAACGTTAAAGCTCTCGAGGGAAATTAGTTGGCGGTTTCTCTCGATGTTATACTTTCAGCGTCCGAGTTCAAAAGTGTCTGCTTAAGCGATTCTAAAGAAGTCTCGGCTTCTTCCGCCCTTCTCCGATTGAGGTAAGCGATGGCTAAGAACGTTGCCACTCGAAGTCATTCATTGTCGTTTCCGGCTATTGCAAGCATAACCTTTGCAATTCTCGGAGCCATCGTTGTCGCCGCATCTTTCGAGATCATCAAGTATTGGCCTCAACCACAGAGCGTGGAGCCCTACTTCGACGCCATGACCGGAGCTGTTTGGGGCTTCGTCGCAGGCGGTGTTTTCGGTTTCATCATAGGCTATCTGACAGACGACGATCACTTTCGAAAAGACGAGACAGCCAAAGCTCCGGCCGACAAAGCAGTAGCGAAGTAATCTTTTACAAGCGCGCACTAAATCTCATTCCATCAACAGACCGACTTCGATCCCTTTGCACCAGGCCGCTCTAGAACACGGTTCGGCAGGAAATGCGAGTAAAGATCGCCGACTTCGGCGTGGCCAAGGTGGTTAGAACTTCCAGCACCTACCCCGTCAGAGCAGAGCTTGGTCTGGTCATCGGAAGTCCGCGCAAAGAACTCGACAACAGAGCGGACAGATACTCGATGGGTTGCCTGATGTACGAGACACTCACCGGACATCCGCCATTCATGGCGCAGGACATCATGGAGTCCATATATAGCCACGTCAACCTGGACCCGCCCAACATCGCCGGCACTGCAATTGGTATGCCTTTGCCCGCCATTCTGAACGGCATTGTCATGAAGGCGCTCCGAAAAGAGGTTGAATCGCGCTATCGCAGCATGGAGGAGCTCATGGTCTACCTCGATGGTGCAGTGATTTAACTCGAGCCAAGAACCTTTTCGTAAGTGTCCTGGTGAAAACCGATCAAGAGCGTATCGCCTTTGATGATAGCCGGTGCTCTGAGATTACCTGTCGGTCCGAGAAGGAGTTTTGCCAGAGCATCTCTAGACGGCTTCTCTTTCCTCAGATCGACGTATACGACCCTGGTGCCCTTGAGCACGTACAGTTCGTTGACTCTCTCTGCCAGCGAAAGTGCCTCATCAAGGCCAATCTTCTTTTGCTTGGCATTTACCTGCTCAACAGTTTCTATCTTTTCTTTCCCAAGAAACTCTTGGGCTCTGGTACAACTAATTCAACCTGGACGGTGATAAACCCAGTCGAGTGACGGCATAAGGAATCCTCCTTTATGTGACACCCATAAAAGTAACATATAAATACGTAGTTTAAGAACTTAATAGTCGTAACTAATACAGTACGGGGTATTTAACTCTTAATGAGAAAAACCTGGGCTGGTTATTGGTAAAAAATGAATCAGACTGAGTCACAACAACAAGGGACTGACTTGAGACTACTTCTGGCTCAAGCTGACTCCCTGGTATCGGAAAACCGATTTGAAGAGGCCGTCGGGATTTATCAGCAGCTGGTAGCGATGGCGGAGTCGAGAATGGGACCCGATCACGCCGATACGGTACTCGTTCTGCAGCGGCTTGCCGATTGCTTGTTCGCACTGAATCTTTTTAGAGATTGTCTACCTCTGTATGAAAGGCTCTGCGTTTCCGCGCGAAACACACTTGGCGATAGCGACCCTGAAGTCGTCAGTCTCATTATCAAGGTGGCAAAATCGCAAGAGCTCACAGGCTCCTTTCAGGATGCCAAAGCAACCTACGAATTTGCACTAATGACGGCACAACGGAACCTCCCGGCTGGTCACGGTTTAATCGCTGAGATACAGGAGCGCCATCAGAAGCTTTTGGAGACCATACAAGAAAACCAGCTTGCAGCGCTCGCCTGGAAGAGTAGTCCAGCCAATCCGATCGTCGACATTACGCCAGGTGACCAGCCGGTCCAAGCAAGCCGACCACAGATACCACCTCATATGCAGTCGCTAGTTGATCCGTCGACCTTAGGTGAACTCAAGCCCTGGGAACAACCGACCCACGACCAATCTACGTACACTGGAACGCCCGAATCCCAAACTGCCACCGGAGGCAATCCTTTTGCCAACGACACCAAAACCACGGCGTGGAATGACCTTCAGATGCAGCGAGCCTCCCAGCTAGGAGCACCGGACGGATTGGGGGCTCGAATGATTAAAGAGCTCAATCTTGATGGTTCCGAAGGTCCTCTCAGTGAATGGGATACACAAGGGCAGCCCAAGCTCGCACCAAATACGATATCATCCACCAGAGATTTCATTTCTCAAGGCACTCCAGAGCCTCCACCAGTCGAGGCTCCTGTGCAGATCATTCAACCAGCCGTTGAGCAGCCCCCTGCACCGCCGCCACGGCAAGATTTCGGCGGCATGAACAGCCCCGGAATGGAAGGAATGGTCAATCCTGGTCAGGGTAGGTTTAGAATGCAGGGGGCGCCTAACCCGCTGCAAATCAGTCAACAAGCGCCAGAAGCGCCGGCTCCGACAAGCGCCATGCCTGAGTTTAATCAGGACAATAGCCTTCCGCCCGGAATGATTACTGTGCCACCACCGGCTCATCATGCCGGCATTCCTACAGGTATCAGCGCCAGCGACATGATTTCCAATGAGATGAATCAGGGCGGCATGCTACCTGGAATGGTACAGAGCGAGCCGTCCTTTCCAGCTCCAGCTGGCGGAGGAATGGAGATTCGAGATGTACTGGGATTGAACAGTGGTGGTAGCGGCGGCGGTGACAACGATCGCTTCGAACAACCGATCAGCCAGCGCCCGAAGCCAGGTCTCGATGCCGGCGCAATGATGGGAGTGGACGGAGCAGGTGCCGGCATGCAATCGCTCGGCTCCGGCGGACTACAGCCCATGGGCGGACAGCAGCCGATGGACTCGAGCGTTGATGACGCAGATCGATGGGATGTACCCATCGGCGAACGGTTGAAGGCTCAAAAGGCAGCTCAAGGCCAGGGTGCCGGAGCGCAAACTCTCGGTGCCGGAGGGCTCCAGCCAATGGCCGGGCCCGGCATGGATGCTGGAATGCAAACGCTCGGTGGTGGCGGACTACAGCCGATGAGCACGCCAGGAATGAATCCTGCAATGCAGCCGCTCAGCCCAGATGGTCTTTCGCCTATGCAGGGCGCGCCGGTAATGGATGGTATGTTTCAGCAGTCCATGAATCCAGGACAAGGCATGGTGCCTGCAACAAACCCAATGGGGACGGCTCCTGGAGCGCTCGGGATGACCCCGAATCCTTTCGGACGTATGGATTCATTCGGTGGACCGCCGATTCCGCAGGGTGGTGGACCACCGATTCCGCAAGGTGGACCGCCAATCCCACAGGGAGGGTATCCGCAAGGTGGCCCTCCCTATCCGCAAGCCGGACCTCCATACCCTCAAGCGGGCGGACCTCCATATCCTCAAGGTGGCCCTCCATACCCTCAAGGCGCACCTCAGTATCCTCAAGGTGGCCCGCCATACCCTCAAGGCGCACCTCAATATCCTCAAGGTGGCCCTCCATACCCTCAAGCGGGCGGCCCTCCGTATCCTCAAGCCGGACCGCAGTATCCGCAACCTGGACCTCCATACCCTCAGGGCGGGCCTCCGTACCCACAGGGCGGACCACAGTATCCGCAAGGTCAGATGAACTCCGGCGCTTTTCCGCAACCGGGGCTCGGCGCACAGCCTCCCGCTAATCAGCCTTATCCGCCGACTGCACCACAACGTAACAGTGATCCGTACATAGATCATTTAAAGGCAAAGGTCTCAGACCTGCGAGCCCATCAAGGTGGCACTACTGACCTGGAGCCCGATCCACCCTTACCATCTCAGTTTCGCCCCCAACATGTCGGCAATGACGAGTGGCACGACGGCATTTCTATGCCGGTCAGTGATAGACAATACTCGCTTGAGCTCCAAAAAATGCGAGGAATGGTCCCTCATGAGAGCGACACCGAATATGGTGCAGCGTATTACGAAGAGCAGGTGGATACAGAGCGCCTGAGTTCTTCACAGCGAACCAGAGCCGCCCGCGAGGCTGCCAACAAGAGTGAAGGTCTGGTATCCAATCTCAAAACATTCAAAGAGTACTTCATTTCGGCCCTCGCGCTCATCTTCATCGTTGGCGGCGGCTACTACTTCTTCACCACGACCTCGGTTCGCGCACCAAAGGCTACAGCACCTGCGGTGGTACCGACAAAAGCAGAGGTAAAAGGAAAGGGCGAAAGAAAAGATCTATATGCCAGTCCTGACAATACTTTGCGATTGGCTGTCGGACTGACGGAAAGTGCCTACGTAGATGGGAAGAACGCGATCAATGTGCAGTGCGTAATCTACGATGGCAGTTGGACCACGGCGGCAATGCAGATTATCGACTCCGTGATGGAACGGCAGATCTGGTTCAACAAGCTTCCGGAAGGCATGGTCACCGAGACTGGTACCGTTCTTTATGACAAGACTTCAGCAGATTGCGTGGTAGTCCGGAAAATGCTCGACATGGCGAAGGCCGCGGAATATTATTACCAAGCTCGCCGTGACTATCCCAAGAAGACAGGAGAAGCTCCAGTCCAAGCCTTTATGTACGGCAACCCGTTCACTGGCGCCACTGGCTGGGTCAGCATGCGGTCTGTTCCTGTAGGAAGGGGCAGTCGCGAAGAGACGAAAGCGTCGCTTGAAGCCGGAGCTTTGCTACTCGGAGAGGGTAAGTTCGAAAAAGGCGAGGTTCGTACTTACACAGTTAGCGAGCTGAGTACCGGAGCTGAAAAGGGAGTCGCTTTCTTCGTGCGTGGCGCCGACAGGAATGGCAACTTCTTCAAGGTTCGCGGCTCCGATAATGTGATTGTATTTGGGTCGATACAAGGCAAAGACGCCAGCAACTGTCAGGTTCAGACGGATATCAAGACCACGCTGACGACTCCTGAAAAGCCAACCAAAGTCTGGATTGCAAAAAATCAGGCTTTGCCGACCTTCGTAATCTATCATTCACTTCCAATAGCACTGGCGATAGTGGCATTTCTATTCTTCTGGCGTTCGTTGATGGTGGCGCCCGGGCAGAGCGCTAAGAACTCAACCAATGATAGTTGCCGAATAATTTCGTTGATCATCCTCGGTGCATGTTTAGCCGCTTGCGCCGCGCAGTATCTGATATGGCAATAAGGCGCAAGAGTTAGTCGCTAGTCGACTTTCGACGCGATTGATCTAGACCGTTTCACCCACACAAAGGTTGCATGGTATTCGGAATAGAACAGCTTTCGGACTCTTACTTGGCTTGTTTTTCTACTATAGGCTTCCAGCATCAGTCTAGACCGTTTCACCCACGCGGAGGTTGCTACGGTCTTCGGATTAACAACTTCCCGGACTCTTACTTGCCTTGCTTTTCTTCTATCGACTTCGCGAACTGTTCCATCTGAACCGCAGTCGGTTCGCGGTTCGTTTTTCTCAGTAAATGAGCATAATTCCTCAATAGATGAACCAGCTCCACATGGTCCGGTCCGAAAATCTTGTTCTTGATCTCGAGTGCCTGCTTGTAATAGTCTTCCGCTTTTTCATATCTGTTTTGCGCATGAAATACCATGCCAAGTTGATAAAGCAGATTTGCCACGGTCTTGCTGTTCTTGCCGTCGGATTTTTCGCGAATCTGCAAACTCCTTGTGTAGAGCTCCTCGGCTTCTTTGTACTTTTCTCGTTTGAACATAATGGCTGCGAGGTTGTTGGCACAAGTCGCCACGTCGTCATGGTCGGTCACGGTGCGAACTGTTCGCAGATCTCGGCTC
>CAZISK010000360.1:0-7848 GCA_964541355.1 uncultured Candidatus Obscuribacterales bacterium | reverse complement strand
GGTAACTCGAGAGCAGGTGATTCTTCCCAGAAAGACGCTCGAAATTCTGGAGCGCAATGTTGTCGACTTTATCGCTCAACGCGACCAGCTCAAAGCTCTCGACATGCCGATCAAAAAAGGATTGCTGTTTTATGGCTCTCCGGGCACCGGTAAAACACATACGATTCACTTCCTGGCCAGTCAGTTGCCCGATCACACTACACTGTTGATCACGGCTGGACAGGTCGGTTTGCTGGAGGAATATTTCATCTTGGCTCGCTTCATGCAACCGGCGATGATCGTAATTGAAGATGCAGATCTGATCGCAAGAGATCGCGAGGACATGAATAGTCCCTGTGAAGAATCTCTTCTCAACTTGCTTTTGAATGAGATGGATGGACTGAGAACCGATGCCGCAATCTTATTCGTTTTGACCACCAACCGCCCTGAAAAGTTGGAGGCTGCTCTAGCATCTCGACCGGGTCGGATCGATCAGGCGATTCAATTTCCACTTCCCGACACTGAGGGACGACACAAATTAGTCGAACTCTATTCTGGTGGTCTGGAGGTTGGCGGTGAAGTCGAGGAGCTGATTGTTAGCCGCACAGAGGGCGCTAGTCCCGCATTTATCAAAGAGCTGATGCGTCGATCTGCGCAGTACCTGCTGCAAGATGGTGGGCACCGTGCTCTCGAGAGGAAGCATCTGGATCAGGCTCTGGATGAGATGCTGTTTGCAGGTGGGCAGTTAAATGTGAGGCTTCTTGGTGGTGTGGTACCCGAAGATGGAGCGAAATAGAAGGCCAGTCGTAGGATTTCTGATTCGTTTTTGCAAATTTGTAACAACTCTTTTGTACATTAACGCGACACCCCAACTTTTCAAGGCACTGCATTTGCTAACGCAATGCGCGACACATGCTGTGTTGGTCTAGATAGTTGCTTCTGCGATCAAACCGGCCTCCGGCACCCTCGCATCAGTTAACTAAGGGGTTTTTTTCATGAGAGATTTACAAGGTCAAGAAAATTCGTCCAATTCCGTCGACATCTGGAGCACAATTACAAGCGGCATCTGGTCACCACAGATTGGTGACGATGATCCTCAACCAGGTGCAAAGCCAAAACCTCAACCTGAGGCACCGGCTGCAGCTTCATCCGGCCCAAACGATAAAGTGGTGGCACCGGCGCAGCCCTCGCTCAAGGATGCGGGCACCGCTCCAAAGGAGAAGCCGCAGCCTAAGCCACCGGTTGATTATCCCATTCCAGCTCCAGGCGGGAAGCCGCTAGGTATGGATGAGTTGATAATCGGACAGAAAAACGATCGAGGAGAATTCAGCTCGAAAGCACACGGTCTAGGTTCAGATGAGTACGCGGAGCGCGAAACCGCGGAGCACGCACTTATAGGTCTTGGTGTAAAAGCACTTCCGTATATCGACAGAATACTTTTTGGCAAGCTGTCTGAAAAGAACGACAAGCTCAGTCCAGCTGAGGAAGCGGCTCGAAAGGACCCAGAGATTTTATTGAGACTGGGTAGAATAAGAAAGACCATTGTCTCTGATTGTGCACGGCTCATGAGAGATCTGGCGTCAGATGACGAATCCATTTCTGATCGGGCGGAGCTGTTTTTGAGAAGAATGCCCATTAAAATATTGGTGGCTCGGATCGCAGACCAGCGAGACTCGCTCACGGACGACCAATTCAGCAAGATAAGCAAATTTGTCTTTCCACATCAGTCGGAGTCTGCGCTCATGGCAGATTATGGTGTTAAGGGCGACTGGAGCCGGACTGCGAGCCCTGACGAGTTGTCGCGTTCTCTGGTCGTGTACGAAATTCTTGGCAAGCCACTCGCTCCAATCCAGGCAAGACTGGCATATTCGCTGATCAAAAATGGCGGTGCTCCAGAAATTAAAAAGGCGTCGCAGCTGCTCGATAACTTGGCTGCTAATCAGGTTGATGATGAAACTGCCACGTGCCGTGACGTCTGTCGGGCTGTACTAGCCATGCGCACCGGTAAAGTTGAAGATGGTCTGAAACATCTGGAAGCGATCGCGGATTCAATGCAAGAGCGAGGGAAGGAGAGATTTTATGACGGTCCCCCTCTGGCGAAGGTCTGTGATGACCTCAACTGGTTAGTGCTGACAGGAAAACTTCAGTTGGACGACAAACAGAAGCAACGTCTTAATGCCCTGACAGAGAAAACTCTAGAGTTCAGGAGAAGTGGTATTGGCGAAGTGCTCAAGCAGCTCGGAAAGTAGAGAGCTCTTGAACAAATCATCGTAAGCTGGCGTTGGCGGAATGAGCAAACAGTAATGAAATCGCCTCCTATTAATCCTTAGTTCGCCGTCTTCCTTACAGAGGGTATGTCTAGGAGCGCCAAAATGAGCGACCGATTGAGAAGAGCTACGATTGAAATAAGCAGAGGGATGGTATTGCGCGAGCCTTCGTCGGCAAACGCGGAGCGGGCACAATCAAGCAAACTGGTCGCTTTGATAAGACCTGAAATTCCTGGCGCCAGTGCGCTGGAAGACAACATCAGCAATTCATCCAACGCGGTGAAGAACTTTCGTGTAGTCGATGGAGTCGGGCCTTTGTATGAGTTTCGTGGAATTGCGACCTGTCGCGGTGACCTGGTTGAGATTGCACCGGTCAGCTCAGTCAACCGCTTGCGTTAACTTGTCTGGGTTAAAAAACAAGGTTAGGCGAATGAATGCAGCAACTGTGCTAGCGGTTAGTACGTCAGCGTTGAGATTCGCTAAGCTGAACTCTTTGAAACCGACTGAATATGTGCTTCGAATGAGAAATTCAGCATCTGAGAGCCTGAGAACAGCGAAGCAAGCGCAAAACGTGTTGCCAAAATAGCAATGGAAACGTTCCATCTACATTGGTGACATTGAATGATCAAGATTGTTGTCTGCTTGCTCAGCTTTGCTTTTTCTTCTTGAGCTTAGCCGGGTCAAATTCGGGCAGAGGCTCACAACCAAAGCGACAGGGGCAGCCACTACGGGTGGTGCGCGCCTTCCGACTCGGCTTTTTGTCGCCGCTCTCCGACGGTTGGCGATTTGGAGATTTTCCCTGTCTTTTCATAGCAAGATACCCGTGTGCTTTTACACACTTCCTAGCGTAATGCAGAGCGACCGATGCCGCAATGTGCACAAACGCACTATTTCCCTGAATAAATACCTATTGAAGCATACATTTCAAGACTCTGCTTTGGAAACGAGACCTGGATTCTTGCAACTCACCGGGGAGGTTTGTGACAAAAACGTCCTTATGAGGGTTTCATCATGGTTGGGTAATTGAGACGAATTGGCTCGAACCCACAGGGCTCGATTTTCGGCAAACATGCTCTAACTATGGCAGGGTATTCCTCCCTTGTTTGGAAAACTTAAACTCCAGAAATAGCCTTCAACCGAGCTAGCTGTTAAGAGCCCTCCACTATGTTGCATTTAGCTGCGCACTTGGTTACGCTTTTTCTATAAGTAGCAGATAGTTATGGTGAATTGGTGTCATGAGAATGAGGCGCCACCTATCGACTTTCAGTATCGCAGCCATCGCAGCCTTCTCGGCTCCTGCGTTTGCAAATCCGGCTCCTATCGGAAGTCCAGGAAGTGCGCTCGTGCCGTTTTCCCTGAAAAAGGTCGCTGGAGTGTCTATTAATGATGAGACTCTTACCATCAAAGACGGTATGAAAGGTAAGATTCCGTCGTTCGCTCCCGGTGGCGGAACGATGGATGTTCCCTGTGTACGGTATCAGGCACGGTATCAGTTCGATAATGCAACCGGAAAGACGATGTTATTGAAAGTAGGCTTTCCTGTCATCGTTTATTCCGAGAGAGCAGGCGGTAGTTATGGTGGTTTGTCGCAGCTTACGGCATCATACGGCGAAGATCATTTGTCTGTACATCGATCGACAGTATCGAAACCGACGGTTTTTCCCAGGGAGAGACTCGCGCCCATCATGCGGGAATTGGAGTCTTGCCGCCTGATTTCCAGAGTCGCTGAAAGCGCTGACTTTATTGACCTGGCGCGACTTGGCAGCAGCACGAAGACCGCACGAAAGGCGCTGGTCAACTCTCGATCGCTATCGAAGAAGCAGATTACTCATGTACTTAATGTGCTTAACAACGAGGCGTTCGGCGGAAGTGATCTATCGGTAACCGGTCAGAGCCTGGTCTGGTATACATTCGAGATTCCGCTCGCCAAAGGGCTCTCGAAAGCGCTCACCGTTTCATTCGATAGCTTCGTACCGTTTGGTGGCGATCATTCCTTTTCATATATTCTCAGTACTGGTAGATTCTGGAGCAATCGAATCAAGAGGCTGAAGGTGATGATAGAGCCTGATGTTGAGTTCGTGAGGAAAGGAGGACGGTACGAGGTTCGGCCGTCAGGAAAGTTCCAAGGGAAGGGCGCTGAGGCCGCTTTTATTTTCGAGAGCGAGAATGTAGATCCAAGTTTTGATTTGTATGTAAAACGCATTGCAAATTCGTCCGACGAATAGTTCTGTCAACGACTCCGATTCGTAGTTCTGCTACGCGTTCGGGTGTCAGGGAACGGATCCATGGTGCTCTGCCATGATTCATAGAAGCATGTTGCGGACCTGATGAGCACGCAGTGCGATGATGTTGATTAAAGAAGTCCATTTATCAGTTCGCCGCTGCGATGTTCTAAACGGGACCCGGACTTTGTAAGGTTTGCTTGTGGTCGTGCTTTTCGAAAGACGCGACAATAGGATAAACATCCTCTTCTGTGATCGTTGAGAGGATGGTATCGTTGACTTGCGGCAGAGTGACTATGCGACTCGCCTGATTCGCGATAATCGAATCGAAGACGTTGCGTACATCTCGCGCGTTGCCGTAGGATTCACCGCTTGTTGAGTCCAACTGCTCGAACAGTACTTTGACTTGATCCAGAGCGGTCGATGTGACCTTGAATCTGGCACGCTTGCAAAATGACTGAAAAATATCGAGCATTTGCGCCGGAGTGTAGTCGTCAAAATGAATTGCTTTGGTGAAGCGCAGTTTTAAACCTGAGTTTGAATTGATGAACTTGTTAATCTTATCTTGTGAGCCTGCCATGATGACAACGAGCGCGTCGCGATGGTCTTGCATGGCCTTTACGAAGCCGTCGATCTGCTCTTGCCCAAAGGAGCTTTGTCCGCCGTCAGAGACAAGATCGTACGGTTCGTTGATGAGGAGTACACCATAACGCGCGGATGAGACTGCTTCTCTGGCTTTGGCTGCGCTTTTCAATCCAGAGCGATCGATTTCGATTACGTGTCCGCGTTTGATGACTCCGAGCGCTCGATAGATGTTGGCAAGAATTTTTGCCACTGATGTTCTGCCGGTGCCTGGATTTCCATAGAACATCAAATGTCTGGTAATGGATGATCCTGGCAGCCCTTTCTCAGCTCTCATTTGCTGAACCTTCACGAAGCTGACGAGCTGCGCTATATCTTGTTTTGCTCGCTCCAGTCCAATGAGCAAGTTCAATTGCTCGAGGCTCTGCTCTACTGTCATCGAACCGACTACCGGCTTCTGGGCCGTTTGCTTAGGTGGTGGTGGCAGAGAAGCCTCTTCCAGATTGACCGAAGTGCCCTCAGGATAGAGCGTCTTCTTGAACCGCTCCAGCCATAGCAACTCTTCCGGGCTCACATTCGAGTCCGATTTGAAGGCCGTGTTCGCCAGTCGGAAATAAAGCGATCTGGCTCGCGCACCCAGGTCAGTGTTCATCGACTGGTCGTAGATGTCCAGAATGCTAACCAATAGCGGTGTCTCCTCAGGACCCATGTTCTTTGAAGCACCTTTGAAAATCTCGCGCAGATTGTGTAGGCTGCCTTGCTGTCCAAAGAACATCAATGTCGGCGCTAGATCATGGAAGAGCTCGAGCTCTCTTTGATCGACGACCGAGTCTACAAGAATGGCTTGAGCACAGTAATTGGTAAAAGTCCTACGGATAAAACCTTCAGTGTCCTTCAGTCCTTCCATGTGAGACAATTGCTCGACGGTTTTAATCACCTCTCTGGCTGGAACGGCAAAGTCCTGTACTGCTTTATTCAACTCGATGATAAGCGTATTGCTCTCGGCGCGAAGGCGCTTTTGTTGTGTTTTTGCTGCCGTGACAACCTCGGTCCAGAAGAGATCAAACTCTTCCAGAATTTCGTTGTCTCTGACTGTGGGCATCTCCACATGAGTAAGCGTTGCGGACACGATCTTGAGCAAAAGGTCCTTGTACATTTTTGCTATTGCGGTCTTGTTAACGGCGTCATAGCCCCTCAACAGGTTGAGTGAGACGGTCGGGGGGTCCCAGTAGTAATGATTTTCCGCCAGGCGTTTGATGCGATTCTTGTGTTCGTCAATAGAATCGTGGTGTTCTTTGTTCAGGACCAGATCGGTCAGGTCGCCAAGGAAGGCGTACTGCTCTCTAGATATTCCATGCTTCTTGTAGTGCAGCGTAGTAGCGATGTGTGTCATATCCAGCGCTAACTGTTTTTTAGCGTCAGGAAATTCGTCTCCGGGCTGTCGAGTGTCCCACAGTCGATCCAGAAGCGGCTGCGTCACATTGCTAATAACTGCATCGAATAAACGACGAAAACCTACCGAGTGCCTGGAATTTGGAGGCATAACTTTGTCCTGTCCACGAGTCGAAAAAGTATATTCTTTTATACCCGTTCAGGTGCTCAAAAGCAAATGCCAGGCGTCAGCTTTCGTGGTCGACTAGTTGCGGGGAGCACTCTCCTCTCTGCCTAGCTTGTATCCGTCTTTGTGCCCCTCCTGGTACCCCGCTCGAAATGCATCTCTATAACCGTCTGCGTATCCGCTCCGGTAACCGCTCCTGAAAAGCTCGCTTTGTTGCTTTTCGGCATCTTTCTCAGTATTTTGAGCATGGGTGAGAGGTATTGCCCACAGCCACGCCAGAGCGATACAGCATAGGCTGCATACGAAAACGAGCCCCGTTCGTAAGTGTCTTGTTCTCAATTTCAAACCCCTCCCAAGGGTCAGGACCATCATAATATGAATGTTTGGTCTGTTTTAGAATTCTACCGGAAAGTTTGCCGGTGTAATTGGGGTCGAAACTAGCAATCGCACATACTTTCCGGGTCTTACAATAGGGATCTCAGACTTTACTTTTGCGACCGCCTAATCTTTCCTCCAACTTCGTTACTGAGAAAGTCCGGCAGAATAGTCGGCCAAAACAGACAGATTTGTTTTGTCTGCGTCTATCTCCGGGTGGTATTGGAGCGAAAATAATGAGAAACACATTTGACTTCGAGATGCTGAAAATTGAGGAAAGTGCAGACTTTGAATCAGAACTGGACTCGGCGATCAATGAGATCTCGAACGAAGACAGACTGCTCTTGCTTTGCGCGGACGATTTACCCGATTGCATATATGCGGCCGTCGTAAGAAGCATTTCCTGAGGTTTTCTACTATTACACTCTCATGATCGGAGAAAATATGACAAAGGTAACTAAGACGGCTCTCGTAACAAGTGGCGCCGGCGGTATCGGATTCGAATTGTGCAAGCTAATAGCCGAAGATGGTTACGACATAGTGATGGTTGACATGAACGAGGTCGGAATGACTCGTTCAGCAGCCCAGCTCAGTGATATGGCAGGCGTTGTCGTGCACACCATTGTGAAGGATCTGTCCAGGCAAGATTCCGCTCGGGAGATACTTGATGAATTGCAGAAGAGAGGCCTTGAGATCGATCTTTTGATAAACAATGCTGGTTTTGGGTTGTCTGGTAGGTTCGTCGATATTGGTCTGGACGCTCAGCTCAATATGCTGCAAGTGAATATTAACGCCGTAGTTGCGTTGACGCGGTTGTTGTTGCCCGGCATGCTGAATCGCGACGGTGCTGCCATATTGAACGTCG
>CAZISK010000359.1:0-7848 GCA_964541355.1 uncultured Candidatus Obscuribacterales bacterium | reverse complement strand
AGGGTAACCAGTCTCCTCGTCTCTAGAAACTAAACCGATATCGGTTTAGTTTTCCTCTCCTCGGAACTGTCCGACGCCTTACAATCGACGGTTGATCGCCTTACGTTAGGTTTAATCGCTGCCCGCAGCCAGAGGGTAACCAGTCTCCTCGTCTCTAGAAACTAAACCGATATCGGTTTAGTTTTCCCCTAGAAATCCTTAGGTTAGGTTTAACTGCTGCACCCACAGCCAGAGGGGAGTCGATATCCTCATTCTCTAAACTAAACCGATATCGGTTTAATTTTCTCCTGCGAACTTACCGACACCTTGCCGCTCGACGCTGATGGTAGCTGCCTTGTCGAAGGCTCAATGTAATCGTTTAGAACAATCCTGGATGACTCTGGACAAGCATTTTTTGGCGACACAACTTGTCGATTGATAGTTAATCGACCCTCGTTAAACAAAAGCACGTCCCAGTCAAGGAAACGTGCCAGATAATTTTCAAAATCGAATCGATTAGCGCCGCTTTGAACTTGCGCGCTTTGCGGCTTTCTTTTCGAGCTTTTCAAGGAAGACTTTGGTCTCCGAGGGGAACTCATCAAAGAAGACTTCCAGCACGTGCTCTACCGATTTGGAGATGAACTCCTCACGATTGTTCTCCGGACTGTAGCAATTAGCAAGTCCAGCTTTGTCGACGATCTTCAAGAGACCCTTCTCTGACAAGCGCACCATTGTCGTCATCACGGTGGTATACGCGATGTCGCGCCGCTTCCGCAAAGTGTCGTAAATCTCTCTGACCGTAACTGTGGGATTAGCCAATTTCCAGGCTAACTCCATGATGTCGCATTCTAAATCGCCGAGAAACTTTTTTAGGCCCTTCTGATTGAATCTGAAAGAGGCATTCTCGTCGTGCATTCTCATGAAATCACCATTCCATACCGGTTTTGACTGATCGTAACACAGCCTGACGACTTTAGGTAGTTGGAATTTCGAAATACGAACGCAGTAAAAAACTTTGTTTTCAAGCCTGTCTTCAGAAAAATAAAAGCAATCAAATCTCCTTCTGCCGTAAACTAGAGAAAAATAAATAGGACAATATGCGCGTTTGATGTTTCAATGCTGTCTGTTCATTACTACCTCGGATTTTACTCATGACGGCCTCTCAAAAACCGGTAGTCTTCCTCGATCGCGACGGAACACTCAATGTCGAAGCTGGATACATCCGCGATCTTAAGAACTTGAGACTGATTGAAGGCGCAGGCGATGCGGTGCGTCGACTGAATAATGAAGGTGTGGCAGCCGTCCTGGTCACCAACCAATCCGGCGCAGCTCGAGGTTATTATTCTGAATCACACATCCAAGATCTCAACGCCAAACTCGTCAAGTTGCTTGAATCCGAAAATGCATATCTGGACGACTTATATTATTGCCCGCACCTGCCTGATGGCACGGTGGAAAAGTACACACAAGTCTGTCACTGTCGCAAACCCGCACCAGGTCTAGTTGAACGGGCATATAGAGATCACCCTGAGCTCGATCCGACTAGAGCATTCGTGGTTGGTGACAAAGCCACCGATGTCGAGCTTGCCTCCAACTGTGGTGCCAAAAGCATTCTCGTTGAGACCGGCTACGGTAAGCAAGTGGTCGCGGGCGAATATCAGTGGATGGTCACTCCGGATTTCCAGACCGGCTCTATAACAAGCGCTGTGGAGTGGATTCTTGACAGCTTGAAGCGAGCTTGAAAGATCGGCTGATTGATCAAACGAAGCGTGATTTCAAAAGCAGACTTACTTCTGTGAGAAGACTGGGCATGTCGAACGGTTTCGGCAGATATAGGTCGGCTCCTGCTTCAAGCGCCTTTGATTGATCGGGATGGGAGGTTGCCATCACCACCCAGATCTTCGAAAGTGCGGCGTCTGATTTCAATACGCTGCATAACTCCCATCCGTCCATCTTGCGATCGGAGAGATTCGACTCGAGCAGGATCAGGTCAGGATGCGGCTCATAGCGCGCCATCGTCAGCGCATCATCTGCCGAGCTCGTTACTTCTACGACGTATCCCTCTAACGACAAAATCTCCTGCAACAAACATGCCATCGCACCATCTGGCTCGACGACCAGTATGCGGCCGGAGATCTGGGGCTCCTCTTCCCTGACGATTGCCCGTCGCTCTCGGGTCGGCTCCTCTTGTGGCGTGCCGAGCACAAAACACGACTCAAGCTTTTGCTTGGCCAGATCGCGAACGTCTCTTGCCGAAGTCAGAACATCGACATAACTCTGGAAGCGTCTTCTGGTACTATCCACGATACCGATAGCCACAGAGATCAGCGGCACACGTCTGCGAATACCGCCTCGGCCTGTAGAGATCAGATACCCACGTTCTATATCTCCCTTCGGGTAGAAGCGAGTACTGATCTTATCGAACTGTTGACAGATACGTTCCGCCTTCTTGAGTGCCTCTTCCGGCTTGGTCGTCATGAGAAAATCGTCTGCTTCGATGTGGCCAACGAAGTCGGTATCATCTGCGACATCAGCAAGAATGGCTCCCAGAGCTTTGATGAGCTGATCGCCAGCCAGATCTCCATATGTTTCATTGTAAACGCGAATCTTATTCAGATCGACAGACATGGCGGCCCAGGTTCTATCCGACACCAAGAGCTGCTCAAGCATTCGCCTGATCATATTCGGTCCGGGCATTAGGGTAAGAGGATTGGAGAACTCCTCCTGCCTTCTGCGTAAATGGGCCAATACCCTGATAGCAAGCTCATTCTTGTCTATAGGATCTTGAAGAACATCATCGGCACCATATCTGAAGGCATTGATCCGTTCATTTACATCGCTGGACGGGTGAAGCAGCACCAGGACAGGTCTGGGATGCACCAGAGTGGCTCGGACTTGCTGGCAGTAGAGCCGGCCGTCGCCTTCCGGCATATTAGCAGACAGGATAATTAAGTCAGGATGAATGAAAGAAAGCAGTTCGTTGGCTTCCTCGAAAGTCGTAACGGCGTTAACGCGGGCCCCGGTCTTCTCCAGTATGGAAGCATATTCAGCAGCCTGACGAGGCTGGTGAATAATGAGCAACTGGGGAGTCGGGAGCATCACGCGTCTCGCCCTCTCTGGGCTTGCTCTTCATAAGTGGCGGCTGGCAGTCTAACTGTGAAAGTAGTGCGGCCCGGCCGACTGGCCACCTGAATTTCGCCGCCGAGAGCCAAAACGAGAGAGCGTGTGATGTAGAGTCCGAGCCCGGTTCCCTCGGTCTGCCGCACGAGCGGATTGTCCAGTCGGCTGAACTTGTGGAAGATCTTCGGCAGCGCATCCTCGGGAATGCCGACCCCTTCGTCGGCCACCTGGAACTCGACCATTTCTAACGGGTTCTGCCCTTCGACCCCATCAACAACTATCGATTTAGCGACGAATGTAACAGTGGTGTGCGCCTGCGAATACTTGATTGCGTTATCAATGAGATTGGTGAGAATCTGCTCGAGACGATCGGCATCAGCCCAAACCGGTGGCAGTCCGGCTGGAACATCGATGACTACGCGATGATTGACGGACTTTTCGGCAAGATTGCGATGAACGCGTTCAACAGCCTCCTGCAAATCGATGGCGCGAATCGTCAGTTGGAGCCGCTTTGATTCCAGCCGCGAGACAGCAAGCAGATCCTCGACCAATCGAGTCAATCGATCGGCCTGATCTTTGATGATACCCACATATCGTCGCTGCTGACTTACGTCAAGCCGATCGCCGGCTCTCAGAATGGTGTCGGCAAATCCCTTGATACTGGTTAACGGCGTCCGGAGCTCATGGCTGACAGTGCTGACAAAATCTGTCTGTGCCTGTTGCACTGAATGAGCTTGCATGATGTAGACAATGGTCAGATATCCACCGGCGTTATTCTTCTTTTTAGCAGCCTTATCTGTGGCATTCTGGATGGCAATTTGCGACACCGGCATAATCAATTCGGCTCCGGATTTGCCCATAATCGCCGCCATGCGCGGTGCATTCTTGGAGTGCACCACCTTTGGTGACTCGCCCAGGCCATGACCGTTGCCGGTCGGCTCCTGAATATCTCGGTCGAAGTCGATTATTGACCTGAGAGGCTCCCCGGAAAGCTGCGCCGAGTCTTTGCCGACGAGCCTCGCCATGGCCGGATTGAGATCGACGATAAAACCATTTGAATCGCTGATGATAATACCATCGGCGCATTCGTTCAATAGACAACGATAAATGTCTTCAGTCTTCAAAAGCAATTGAAAGCCACCCAGAGAATTGTGCGCACGCCCGACAGACAGGTAGCAGGACCCAAACCTAAGGTAACATCACATCGGACATCTATAAGGCATTACAACCTATCCTTAAGGTTTAAAATCACATTTCTCTTGAAAGCGTATTTATCGCCCCTTTAAGTAGGTCTTCCTACAAACTGCTCATCCTTCGGCAGTTTCGGCAAGCGTCAGGTCAAGAAGCTCGCCCAGGCGTAATTTATCCGTTAAGTAAAGATATCCAAGCAGCGCTTCAAGCGCGGTCGCCTGTCTGTAAGCGCCTTGATTGGAGCGCCGGGCGCTTCCTGCGACCTTGAGATTGCGTGCACGCCTGACGATGTCTTCCTCGGCGGAAGTGAGGTGAGGCATTAATTCCATAAGAATGGCAGCCTGGCTCGTTGCGTTAACACGACCAACGACCTTTTGATGCATGCGTTTGGCTGTGGGCGCAGTCAAAACTTCACGTTCGCGCTCGAACAGCTCGAAAACAGCATCTCCCAGATGAGCAAGCAGACGCAGCGGCAAATCCCGCGCCGCCACTGAAGATAAGATCGTATCAAATGGCATCTTAGCGCTCAGTTGAGATGTCCTGGCCTTTGCCCCGCTTGTTCTTCTTGCGGCGACGCGACTTTCCAGGCTTGCGGCTGGTCGAAGTACGAGCACCGCCATCGTCTTCCGACTCCTGTCCGAACATTTTCGCCGTCATAACTTGTACAGCAAACGAAGGCAGAGCGCTTAGAATGCGCCTGGCACGCCAGGGCTCTTTCACAAGTCGATAGAACCACTCAAGATGCAATCTGCGAAAGAAACCAGGCGCCCGCTTCGTGAAGCCGGCCCAGACATCAAAGCTGCCACCAACGCCGATGACCACGGCATGGCTGAATCGCTCTCGCCACTTATCGATGAAAAGCTCCTGTCGAGGAACGCCCATCGCAACAAGGACCAGTCTCGGCTCCTTCTCGGCAATAGCAGAGACGACCGCCTCCTCTTCCTCACCGGAGAAAAATCCGTTATGGCTTGCCACCACTTCAATACCAGGGTGCTGCATCGGTAAAGCCTGCAAGAGTTTTGCAAGCACTTCCTCGCGACCGCCAATGAGCGCAACCGGGAGATTGTGGCGCCCAGCGCTGGAGAGAGCTTTGTAAGCAAGCTCGATGCCGGGAACGCGATATGACTCGTGACCGTCGAGCCTCAACGCCCAGACAGCTCCAGCCCCATCAGGAACGATAAGATGTGCATGCCGGATGATGCGGTCTAGTTCGCCGTCCTTCTGGGCCTGAATAACCATCTCGGCATTCAAGGTCACCACATGCATCCCGCGATCCTTGCTCCAGGACTTTTCAATGCGCTCCAGGGCCTGCGTCTCATCGACGACGTCGACCGGATAACCCAACACTTTGTGCCTGGTTTCATAAGTTGATGGCGTCGTCGACATAATCATCTGGCCTCTCAGGTTACCTTATCTCGCTTGATTGCGGATTCTTGCGTTTCTAGAATTCTAGCTACAACGTCGAAGTTCTGACAAGCCGACTCTTCCTGCTGGCGAGCTGTTTTTTTTGCTTTTTTGGCAAGCTCACTGCGCTCAGCCAATATTCTATCGATCTGTTGCGAGAGCTCTGCCTCTCGTTCACCCTTGGCAAGATTTAAACAAGGTTGCTCGAACATCTGCATCAGATAATCGACTTTCGGATCATAGGCAAGACCCAGGCAAGGAACCGCCGACTTAAGCGCCATAAGCAGAGCATGAAATCTCATTGCCATGACAAAATCAAAGTGGCCGAGCAAAGCCATCCATTGACTGGCTCTGGAAAGCGAGCTCAAATCGAGATTCAGCACCGTGATCCGATTATCTTGCAATACCTCTGTGAAAACAGACAACAGCGCGAGATCCTGTTGCCTTTGTAAAGCTAAAGGAACGACCACTGAACCACTCGCTAACTTTCCTGCCAAGACGGAAGCGAAGGCTCTTGCATCCTTTTCCGAGAGAAATGCACTCTCACGCAAGGAGACGCCGATTAAGGGCGTTTTCTTCGCAACGGCAGCCAAAGCGCTCTTAACATCGGAAGGCAGAGCCGTGGCAGAGAGCGACCAGACCGGATCAGCGGTTAGAGTGCATTTCAAATTCCAACTTTGAAGAAGCGCTTGAGATGACGAATCGCGAACGGTAATCGCCCTAGCGCTAGTCATCGCCACTTTAGTTAACAGACGCGAAATCGGGCTAGTCAAAGGACCGATCCCCTGAGCATAGACTAACTGCGGGACGTGACGCATGTACGCCAGAACTGCAAGAGCCGTGTAATAGACGACCGACTTCACTGAGCTGGCATCCTGATACAGTCCGCCGCCACCGCTCAAGAATAGCCTGGAGTTGAGAAACAAAGATCCGATCTCGCCGAAGTTCCATCGATCGACGCTCTTCACACCGTAGGTGGAGCTAGTCTTTTCCGGATTTTGCGAGAGCACCACGATCTGATCAGGAGCGACCAATTGTTGAAGATCGCGGACTATAACCTCCAAAATGGCTTCGTCTCCAAGATTGTCGAAGCCATAATAGCCGGATACCACAACAAGATTACGACCCACCGTCATCGCCGCCCCACTGCCATTCTCAAGATTTAGTTAGACATGATGGGAGTGTAACACCTGACGGATGGCATGAGTGTAAACTGTGGTTACGGAAGGTGCCAATCTTTAAACCAGCAATGGTAACGGTGCTCAAGATTGCGAAGAGATCGATCATGTCAGAACTGAAATCGTCGAGTCCGGTCACGGATCCGTCCCGAGTCGAGAGCATCCAGTCTTTCGAGTTAGCGATCTACTCACCCGAGCAGCTCGGAACGTCCCTCGCCAAGGCGCAGCAAGACGAAATGTTCGTCATGTGCGGCAGGATCGATCCTCGTATCGAGGAGAAGCTCAAGGAAAAGGCGCGCGAACGCTCGAAGGTGCTCTTCCTGGATCTGAGTCATGCCTCGAGCATAATCGAACATGTCCGCGAAGATCAGGTCATTTCGGTCGAGGTAGGAATCACGCTCAAGGAGCTGAATCAGTATCTCTATAAACATGGACAGTGGTTTCCTGTCGAGTATGACCTCGAAAGCACCACGCTCCTGGAAGTCTTGAATTCCGGCGACGGCGGAACGCTCGAAACTTTTTGCAGCTTGAAGCAGTTGGTGCTCGGCATGGAGCTCATGTTGTCCGAAGGCACAGCGATAAAGACCGGTGGCAAGATTGTAAAAAACGTCACCGGATATGATCTAAGTAAACTTTTCATCGGCTCGAGAAGTTGGTTAGCGATACCACATGCAGTGCACCTTCGACTGTTCAGCAGACCGGAAGCGCAGCGACTTCTCCTGGTTCCTTGCAAGCACCCTCAGGAAGCGATTCTCATCGCCAACGCCATCGCCGCAAGCGGTCTTCCGCTGCACTGCCTGGAAGCAGTGGACTCGAGACTGTTGGCACAAAGATCCGGATTGAGCGCGGAATGCCGGGAAACTCTTGACCGTTTGCCGGAAAAATGCGAGGCGCTCTTGCTGTTGGGAACAAGAGGGCACCAGGATGTCGTCGACGATGTCGAAAAAGCACTTGGGGCGCTGGTTGAAAAGGCAGG
>CAZISK010000358.1:0-7853 GCA_964541355.1 uncultured Candidatus Obscuribacterales bacterium | reverse complement strand
AAACCCCGCGGGCAGGTTTAAACCGTTATCGGTTTAACCGTCGTGAGAAAACGAGTTGGTTCCGTGAAACCCCGCGCGCAGGTTTAAACCGTTATCGGTTTAACCGTCGTGAGAAAACGAGGTGGTTCCGTGGAACACCGCACGCAGGTTTAACCGACGTGCAAAAACTTGGCGCTTTCGTCATCCCACAAACTCTGGTCGCACTTACATTCCGGACTTGAAGTGCGAGGCTTAACGGCGCATCTAGTAAGAAACTCAACATTTCATCAAGGTCTCTCTAGACGAATTCCGGCACTTTTCTATCACTTTCACACAGTAGTCTGTCCTCATCCTAAAGCTGATTGTTGGGGGCGGCAAGGGCGATGACAGCAGGATCTACTCAAGAACAATTCGACCTATTGGACCCCAAACCGAGTCGATCGAACAACAAGGTCTCGGACAAAATGGCACTGGAAGCCTATAAGCCTGAGTCAACCAAGTCCGACTTGACTACCAAAACCTCCGACAAAGACACAGAAAAAAAGACAGACTCGCTGAGCGATCCGCAAGTTTTGCCCACAGCAACAAACTTGAAGCCTGGAATAAACTCAGTTGAAATAGCCACTATCCTCGGTGGTGTTGAAGTTCTGGTTATGAACTTACCTGACGATAAGTTGGACTCAGAACTGAAGGAAATGAATAAGAGCCTGAAGGATAACTCTAAGCCTCAGATGAGCTCATGGCTGCAGTGCCAAATCAATATGGCGGAAACAAACGGGACGCTGAAAGAGTTCTGCCAGAGCTTCAACAATAGGGCGCAGCGCCAGAATTTGCCGTTTCGTCTAGAGGAGATCGGACCGCAGAATGGTCAGCCTGGTCAAAAGGGTGTTCAGCTGATTGATGATACCTTCAAGCAACCGTACTTCAGGCTGATGCTCAACCAACCACCCAAAGATACTGAGGGTGGTGCACGCACAAATGTGCTGGTCCACGATACTCTGCCGGAGAACGTCAAAGACTTTCTCCGGCGCGCAGAAAAAGGCTCCGAGAGTGACAAGGTCTCCAGCCAGGAGCAGAAAATTCGCCAGGAGGCGATTGAAGCGCTGGAAACGTCGGGAGCAGATCCGCAACTCGTCAATGAGCTGAAAGCGGTACATTTGCTCCGTCAACTTCAATATTCAAAGACCGACAAATTAGCCGCCAAAGAGTTGAAATCGCTTATTGAGTTGAAGAACCAGGGCAGCGTGGAAGCGAGTAGTTATCTCGATCAGCTCACCGCCAAACTAAAGAATCCAGAAAACAAAACTGAGGCGAAGGATCTGGAGAGCTTGCTGAAATTGCTGGGTAAAAGTGACGACAGCTCATCACTTGAGCTCCTTAAGAGCGGTCTGCCTCCAGGCGATGAAAGGATAAATCAACTGCGAACCAAAATGATCGTTCAAGATCTGGGTGAGAATCCGAGCGACGATCTATTGCGCCGGACGTTGCAGAACCTTGAGTCTGAAGTATTGTGCGGCAACGATCAGGCTAAAGATTGGCGAGATCGTCTCACTGCTGACGACCATTTGCTGGACCTGAATCGTCCCGGGTCGGAGCGGAAGGCTATTCGCCAACTTGTGAAGGAGATGGAGAACGGCAATAAATATGCCAGAGATGCCCTCGTCGCCCTTCTGATTCCGGAGCAACATTCTAAATTGTGGCAATCACGGTTTGCCTCGCAGAGTGAGTACAAAATAAAAAATCTACCGCCTCTCAGCAAACTCAGCAAAGAAAGACAGCAATTCGTAAAGGAGATAGCTGCAGCCGGGTTGCAAGAAACCATCAAAAACACGAAAACAATCTCCCGCTCTGAAGCTAGCGCATTAGCACTTTGCCTTTTGGAAGCGGCTGATCCGGAAAGTGGAAATTCCAAGTTGACGGCGTCGATCAACTCAATTTTTCAAGGCAACGATTCAAAAATTGATCTCTTGAAGGACCGCACGCAAGAGAGATTGTCGGCCAAACGAGCAGAGAACATACTCGGTGGGCTGTTCGATGTAATCACAAAATCCGATATCGGTGGGAAGCCCGGACAGAACGCGCTATTGAAGCAATACGCAATTCAGGCTTCAAGCACGAGCAACAGATATGTATGCGATGACGGTGGTCGAGGCAAGGACAACATATTCAATGACGTCGGTCTCGAATTCAGTAGGCAGGTTGAGGAGTTTTTCTCACTTGCAGCCAAGGGTGATCGAAATGCCATCAGCATTTTATGTGCCATTACCGGTGGGGCCGGCAAGGAAAATTCCAAGGCCAATCTATTCGTCGGTACCGACCATGGCAGGCAAACAACTACGGCTCTGGCAAGGAGATCTCAAAACCAGCTCACCGATATCGCGAAAGCAGATCCAAAGCTCAGGAAGGTGATCATGGAGGAGCTAACAAGTACGCTCCAAACCAAAGATCTACCGGATAAGTCGAACAAGTATGAAACGCTGGCAAAAATTGCCGCGCTCGTTCCACAGGACATTCCCGATAACGTGCGGGAGACTTTGCGTTCCGGAGTCGAAAACAAGGACACACGAGAATACGCCTTAGCCGGAATGATTAGCCTGGCGGATGCGATGAATAGCGGGGATATGAGGACATTCGCCAAGCATCTCACGCCTGCTGCCATTGAAAACTTGAAACAGTCAGCCCACAAACTCTCCCCGTTTAAGGGTGCACAACTTTGCGACGTGCTCGCAAAGAATGCTTCCGACCCGTTTTTGGTGAATACCATAGAGCAAAGAGAGATGGCGATTAAGGGTCTGGCCGCGCTTGGGCCGCTCCACGCCACGAAGGGAAGTATTGCGGCTATCGAGAGCTTCGGCGGAATCTTCGGGAAGCAAATGGTGATGGAGCAGTTTAAAGTATCGCCTCGATTGAACGACCGCGATAGAGAGAGTGCCGCTGAGCGTATTCAAAAAGCGGCGGCCCTATGCTTGTTGGATATCGCGGAGAAATCACCTAGCACCGGTCGAAAGACAGACGCGTTCACCGCATTTTCTTCCAAGTTCTGGGGAGAGGAGAGCAGCAAAGCATTTACTCAAGAATATTCAGGATTCCGCAACCGGCTCATTGGTCTGGCTCGAGCAAATCCCGACAACATCACGATCCAGGCTGGTGTCCAAAAGCTGGTCGCTGTCGACAAAGGCATGATTGGTCGTGGTGGATGGAGTCCTGGAGAAGGATGCTCCGATACCACCAAGCTTGCGGTGGCACTTAAGAACAAGGGGATGTCCGGCAGCGACGAAACGTTGGAGAAACTGTCAAAAGAGCTTGTTGAAAAGTACGGTGCCAAAGAGAGCCAACTGCTAATCGATCGAATTGCTCTGTTTAATGCACTGCCGCCTGCTGTTAAACAACGGCTGACAGCAATCGACAAGTTGGACGAAGGTCAATCACTCCGTTTGCATGGAAAAACGCTCTCCGCTGAGACATTCAATAAATTGCCTCCGGAAGTGAGGAATACAATTGTTGGTCATACGAAGCTATTGGAGAAGGACCAGACCGTCAGCAACGAACTCGAAGGCAAATCGATTTCGGCAGAGGTGTTCAACAGTCTTTCTACTGAGTTGCGGAAGGAGTTAAACAGCGGTTCGTAAGAGAAGCTTAAGGAATGCGAGTCTCTCCTACTTGTTGGTCGAGTTATTGACGCTCAAGTCTTCAATAAATTGCCTGTTTCGGTACGAAAGGAATTGTTCGGTTCCGACACGAAGCTTCCGGAGTCCCAAACGTTCAAACTCAAAAAAGATTTCAATCTCTGCGCCGAAGATTTCAACAGCTTATCGCCCGAAATGAGAAAGAAGCTCAACGGGTCGGACAAGTTGCTTCAGCGTGGCGACTTTGTGGAGCTCAAAAAAGACAAACTCCTGGACAATTCAATTCTCAATTCACTATCTCCAGCGGTTCGAGAAAAGATCACCGACTCTGTCCGATTGCTGAGAGAAAATCTCATGGTTGTACCTGATCTTTCCCGCGTCCTTTTGGACCATGAACAATACAACAGTTTGTCAGCCAAGTTGAAGCAACAACTGGGTCAGCCGCCAACCGACATTCCTCCAGGCATGAAGTTCAGCATGGCTGGACAGACTCTAGACGCCGACACATTCAATAGTTTGCCAAAAAATATTCGCGAGATGATTACGGGATCAAGCGAATTATTGGAAAAAGGTCGGGTTATAAAAGACCTTTCGAAAGTAGCTCTGAATGCACCGGCATTCAATGATTTACCAGTTGACATGAGGGAGCGTTTGAGCTGTTCGGCTGAATCTCTCAACTTCGACCAGGTCATCGGGCAGTTGGCAAATGGATCGATAAATGATGGTGATTGTCTGGCTAAAGTCTTGATGGGAAAACCGCCTCTGGAAGTACGCATCAGCACCTTCTACAAAGAGGGTGAGCAGTCATCGAAGCGGGAAGAGCAAAACTTGAAAGACCTCAAGGATCTGCGCGAGCTAGTCCTGAAAAACCTGGGGACACACACGATGGAAGGAGTCGGCTGGTGGAACAAGCTGACAGCCACGGGCTCTGTGCCGATGGGTTGGAAACAGAACGATTTCATTCTGAAACAATCCAATCAAATTTTTGACATGAAGAGCCTCGATCAAGCTATAGAGCACCAGTCTCGTGTCGCTCAACTCGCCGCCGCACAGCCAAAACTATTTGAACTAGCCTGGTCGAATTACAAGTTTTCCAAAGCAAACAGCGATGGTAATATCGAGGAAGCAGACAAGATCGCTCTGAGTACCTACACCAAATACGGTATCGCCACTCTGAAGCTGGCACCGGAGCTAGTAATAGCGCTTTCGAAACAAGGAGAGGGCGTCAAAGCCGGCGGCTTCACTCGACTGCAGATGTCCGAGCAAGTGCAGTCTCACGATTTGCCACTTTTCGAGACCAAGGAGACTCGCACCAAGGAGGGGGCCAACAAAGGCTTAGAACTTCTCAAACGCATTCGAATGGACGGAACGACCGGTGGTTCTTCCCTTGATGCAGAACTAATGAGAAAGGTGGCGTTGCTGCATATTGACTCGGATCCTTCCTACCAGCGACTGAATCAACTATCGAGCAAGTTGGCGGTTAATCTCGATACATTTTCACAACAGATCAGAATGATTCAAGGATCGTATCAAGAAAAGACGGACAAAGCTCAAGGAAAGGGAGATATTTTCAAAGACTTCATAAAGGATACTCGAGAAAGAGGAGTAAAGGTTGGAAGCGCACTCAAGTCCCTATCACCCGAGGATATCGATCGTCTTTACGAAATTCGCGCTGAGCTGGGCAAACAGATCAAAGAAGGGTGTCTGGATAAGGTTACTGCGATAGAGGTGCAGAAGCGCTTCGAATCGTTGGACAATTCATTGAAGCTCTTTGATCGCAACTACGATTTCGCTAAGCATCATCCTGAAAAAGTCGCCAGGCGGGACGAGCTCCAGAATTGGCGCGAGGGAAAAGGACAGCTTCCTCACGACGATCGTCTGTATAGGGCTTTATTGGAAAAGAACAATTACAACGCCTCCATAACCGATGCAGAATACTTTAAGGCGTTCAGAGAGCGTGTTGAAGATGAATTGAAAACGCTGAATGCGGAGATCCATCAAAGAGAGAAGATCGAGAAGCTGCTTAAATTTTTGACTACGCCGGAAGCTGAAGACCAAAGCACATTTGCCAACTGGCTTAAGAAGGATGGAGTCGAAATCGCTGTCAGCATGGCTGTTGCAGCAGTTGTGTCGGCGGTCATTATTGCCAGTGGTGGCACAGCGATACCACTCTTATTGGCTGCCGGGGGGACCCTGGCCTTTATGGCGGGGCGAGAAGGCGTCAAGGAGATCCAGGTGGCCTATGGGATAAGAAGTGATGGTTCTCTATATGGCGACTATCTCCGTGGTGGCACCATTATGGACGAGATGGGAAGGCCCAGAGAGCGAGACCTGTTGCAAGATGTGATCGTGCCTTACGCGACAGAGTTTGTTGTTGGTACCGCCATCGGCTATTTTGGTGGCATGATAGGCGAGCGTCTGGGTGTTGGGCTTAGCGAATTGAGGCAGGCCGCAAAGGAGCTGTTTGTAAGAGAGAACAGCCAGGCCCTTGCTCAGTTGTCCGGCAACATGGCCAAGATCGAGGCACAGGCAGCGAAAAGCGCCTGGTTCTCGAGTTTCTCTAAAGCCCTTCTGCGAGAGGCCTGGACACAACCAGTCGGAATGGCTGCGTTTACCATGGGTGACCACGCCGCTACCGGTGGGATGCGGGCGCTGGGAATGAACGTCGACGAGGGCAACGTTGTCAGTGCATTCCTCGTGACAGTTGCTATGTCCGCCGCATTTCGAGGCATGCATCCGACAATCAAACCTCAGCCACATGCCCCAAGCAAATATGGGGCGGGATTATCCGGCGAATATGGTGGAAAGCGCTCAGGGCCGCATGCGCAGCTCGAATTCAAGGGAAGTAAGGAGCAAGTTGATCTCTACATAAAGGAAGCAAAGCGCAATGGTTCGACGATCGAACCGACCAAAAATGGATTCAGGGAAAGAACAAAAGAGGGTTTGGAGCTGGAGTTTATCAGGTCCGAGACTACGAAGGAGCATGCTCCGACGAAAGTTAGTTTAAACAAGGACTTCTCGATCGGAGAACTTGAAGGGCTCGAGGGAAGTACGAGGAAAAATGGTTCCGGACAAGATCCGGAAAAGGCACAAAAACTAAGCGATCTCGAGAATAAAATGGAAAAACTGTTAGAGCCGGCGGCTCCAAAACTGGCCGAAATACGAAAAGTTGATCTGGAGTTGCGTAGATTAGATCAAGAGCTTGACCGCAACCTGAAGAGCATTGATAAGACCAGCAACAAGGAAGTGACAAAACTAATTGAGGAGCACAAAAAACAAACGCAAGACCTGTATGACCAGAGAGATAAGCTCGTTGAAGAACATGCCGAGATTGCCGGTAAAATAATGAGCGGCGACGAGTACCATAGCGCCAAGCTAGCCAAAGCCTATCTGGAAGGACATTTTCAGGCTGGAGAATATCTGGTCAAATTGCCTGACGGGGGTGAAGTTGGGCTGATTGTCGGAAAAACACCGATTCGACATGTTGATGGATCGGTGACCTGGTTGAAGAATGGCCATCCGGTACCTGTTGAACATGTCGAGGCGTTATTGAAAGCGGTCATGGACGCTAAGATACATCCGAAAACGGTGTCAATTTCCAATGCTCCGGACGGCGGCAAAACGTCACAGGGAACGCACTCATCCGTCGGAAAGATTCACCAGATCGATGTCAATGTAGGATCCGGAGATCGCCCTATTCACCTGATTTACAACCATGAGACCGGACACCTCATCGAAACAATGGAGTTTGCTTCGAAAGCTCCGCCCGAGGTGAAAGCGCGAATACTCGAACTTTACCAACAGGTCATTTCGTCCGAGGGTGGAGCGCTTGACGCGGCTGGACGCAGGGTCGGAAGCAAATTGGATACGGCGGAGTTTCGCGAACAGTTCAAAAAAGATTTATTGAATCATGAGCACATCGAACCTACCGAATTGATCTCATATCTCAAATACTGCGCATCACAGAACGAGCTCTTTGCGGAGATGTACATGCTCTATATTCAACAGGAGCAGATTCACGCAGAGACGGGTAGAAAGCCGACCTACCAGGAGCTATTGAAAGAGTATACCGCCAATAACAACGGTGAGCTCGGCAAGGTGCGTGCAGAAATGATGGAAAAATTTGATGCGCTGTTTAACTACATGTCTTCCGAGGTGTTTCCGACTGTTGGCAAATCGGGCATTCCTCACAGCCAGCCGGTCGTACCGGGTCAGCAGCCGGTATTACCTATTTCGCTTTTGTCCTTC
>CAZISK010000357.1:0-7866 GCA_964541355.1 uncultured Candidatus Obscuribacterales bacterium | reverse complement strand
ACCCTCCGATGCCACTAGCGCCCTACCGGTCTCGACCATATCGCAAACGCCGATGCGTGCGCCCACTTCGAACTCCGCTGGGTGCAACCACTGGAAGCGGCTCTTTGAGCGAGGCGCCACTGGGCACCGGCATCGAGCATAACCGACATCGTTCAAGTTGGAGAAACCGAAACAGTTCCTCAACGCTAGGGAACTCCACTGGAAGACGAGTGGCCTCAATCACACCCTTCCGGTTCAAAACCACTTTGGTCACTAGGAGGACTGCTCTTTGCCGCAGCACTGTCCGGAGTTGCGTCTATCTGCTCCAGCGCCGATGAAGGTATTCGACTGAACACGAATGCGATCCAGAGGAACAATGGCGCCATCAACGGACTCGGAAAACCAAACCACAAGAATGAGAACAACAGCGTGCAGGGCGCCAAAATACAAAATCGGCGGAGCGTCGATCCCGGAGGAAGGAACAACGCCAGCGGCGTAAACATGATCAAGTACCAGGCATTGAAGTGTGCACTAACTGCACATACATAGATCGTCTCTAGCAACAATGAGTCCTGGAGCACGGTGTTAAACAGAGTTTCACGACGCTTATGACGAATCCAGCGAATGAACTTGTACACGCAGAAGCAAACAAAGAGCACCATAGCTACAGCGCCGAATAAGTTTTCCACATTAGATCGTGGTATCGTCTGCAGTAGCGACCTGAGACTGCCATAGTGCTGCGATGCATTGACTACGACCAGGCGAAAGTGCTCATGGTCGACACCGGTACAATACAGAATCGAAAGCGCAACTATAGGAACAATCCCTATAACGATACTCTTGGTAAGAACTTTCGTTCCCGCCGTTCTCCAAACCAGTACCATGAGCCCAGGCAACAATATGAGCGAAATATACTTCACCGCTACGCCGGCAAGACATGCAAGAACTACATACATGGGTCGACCGACTATGAGTAGAAACATCGGAAGACAACTAAAGAAAGCAAGTAAGATGTCGTTGTGCACGTTTGAAATATGATGCAAGAGCACAAATGGGCTGAAGCCGTACAGATAAGCAGCCTCGATCGCTTGACCAGCTCCTCTCAACTTTCGGACCCCGAAGTAGATCATGGCGGTGATACCAAAATGACAGAACACATTCATTATTTTGAACAAAAACACGGCTAACAAGTATTTGCCTTGTGCCATGAACGTGATACCAGCCACAATGGCAGAAAATAGCGGTCCATAAGCAGTAGGAAGAGTAACCCAGTGGTCTTTGAACATTGGATCCGTCGCCCAATTGGAGATTTCGGACACGGTCTTACCATAGGGATTAACGCCATAGTGAGACTGCAACCATCCATGGTTGATGTAGACAGAAACATCCGTAGAATCAAATGGAACCGCCAGAAATGTCAGAATAGTAACAACGACCAGGGCCACACAGAACTGTTTCTTCGTGGCAGACACCCGCTTGAGCGCAACGAACCCGCTTCGATACAGTTCCAGCAGCAGCGCACAGAAGACCATTAACGTCGCCTGGCGGTCAGGTGTGCTCTTAACGAGTCCATGCTCAATCAAGCTGTATGTTTGTGTGTTTGAAAGCTCCGTCGTGAAGATCAGATCATGGTATGAAAAAATGGCGACGGCGATATAAACCACGCACATCAGCAAAAAAATGATTTGTAAACGCCACATCCGACGAGCAGCCTGCCCTCAAGGTTCAACTATTCTATCATCGATATTGGACTTCCAATTGACTGCACATCGCGCCGCTCTATGCGAAAGCGACGAAGAAATTCAAGTCCCACTTTTTTTTTGGAATTCGCCACCATCATTTCTAAGTCCGAGAAATTTTGGTTTCGTGCTGCACTGGCGTTAAGTGGCGCCGCCTTCAAAATAGAACTGCATGAAGTCTGGCAAGTCTGGGTCGCCAGGATCCTCGCAATGCCAGCCCGTCTTAAGGCGACTTCAGCAGTAGTTCAAGCGCGCAATGGCTCAGTCAGCGGCAACAGCGCTCGCGGGGTAATCGTCATGACGCAAAAAAATGGTCACCATCAAGGTCCGACTACAAATGTAACGTTTTAAAGAGGATGGTTGGTAAGAGATAGCAGCAGTCGATATATAATATTCGCTTGTCATTTATATCCAATTTTAGACCGGTGGAGGATACCGAACACTTATGCGCAATACGATTATAAGCAGCTCTATCGTGGCTGCGATTCTAGCGATTTCGCTCAGCGTTAAACCTGCATTTGCGAAAAACGAAACGGCGTCACCCACAACCATCAAAATCGGGTACTTCAATCTCGCGCTGGTCAAAGCGACGACACCCGCTGGAGACGCCGAAGGCTTGAAAAATCAAGCTGAAAGTCAATTGCGCCGCGATATCGAAATCGGACAAAAGGCTATTGAAAAAGCAAAGACCGACAAGAAGTCGGACGAAGAGATTAAGTCAATCGTCAAGCAAGTACAGACCGAACTGAGTGCCAAACAGCAAGCTCTGGGACAATTGGTTCAAGCAGCTACACTTCAAGACACTCAACGCCTTGTGGGTGCATGCAACAGCGTAGCCAAAAGCAAAGGTATCGACCTTGTTGTTGATGCCAACTCGGTTTTCGCCGGAGGAAAAGAGGTACTCGACAAAGGCGTTGACCTCACTCAGGACATAGTGAAAGCCTTGGGCGGCACGCAGAGCCCCCCGTCCGCCAACAATGGTGGTGGAGCTAAGAAGGCTGATGCGGCCGAAACAAAGCCCGAAAGCAAGACCGAATAGTCCGGTCAACAGACAGCAGATAATCAAGAAAGCCACGGTCAGGGATCGTGGCTTTCTTGATTATCATAGAAACGGGAGCCTGTCTAATGGCAAGCACCTTTTGAATAGAAACGACCTAGTCGACTAGACCGCGAGTAGCGGCTTCCAGGCGAGCCAGAGTCTTCATCGCTCTATGAGCGATATACGGATTGTCGTCGCAAAGTAGTAATGCCAGAGCGGTCTTTGGACAACGATGACTTTCTGCCACCGAATAACGGACGTCAGGATGCTGGTCCTTGGCGAGCTCTAGAAAAACGTTTTCCCCAACACGAGGGTTATCTACTACAGATGCCCTTACTGTTTCTGACGCATCGTTCTTTAAACAGTTAAGGAGATCGTTCGATATGGATGGATTTTCTGCCACTCTCATGCGAACTCGCAAATCTGCGCTTTGGGCAAGTTTGGTAAGTGCCGACGCTGGAGTCGTGGGATTGCAAGCAAGTGAGAAAAGGGTTTTCACGTTTGAGCAACCGTCTAACGCTTCACCTGCATAATCGTTGGGATATTGTTGTGCAAACATCTGAGGGAGCCTCCGAATTTGGCTATGTAGATCCCCAATCCACAAAGGGTCTATATCCGGTTTGTTCGAATTCTCGACACACGGAGAAGTTTTCTTTCATTAAATACTGAATGAACAGATTCCTGGACAGTCCACGGCATCAGTCTATTTGTGATTCAACTTTGGCTGATGCCATTTTGGATCGCTTTGTTCACAACGCTCATGAACTCAATACAACGGGCGAAAAAGGAGAATCAATGCGCAAAAACGAAGACTCAATTCAAAATGGGTAAGTACAAAATATGCCAGCGTCGCTCCGCTCCGATTACCCCATAAATCCTCTTCCGAGTAGGGGGGCTTTCCCCGGACTCAATGGACTTTCTAGCCAATAAAGAGCCTGCGCCGCAGCATCAGTTTGTTGCGAACCAGCCGAGCGACCTTCCTGACGCGATTGGAAAGATCAAAAAAGAACACGATCGCGCTACCGTTTACATCTTCAAAGCCACAGATCTTGATCTAACATGAAATTCAAATGGCACTGAGTTCTGCGAGAGTTGGAGAACAATCGCGGAGGTTTTGAGAATTCTATCGGCGACATACCTGGCGTTGCCTCCTTTCGCGCTCATTAGAACGTTAAGCGGCTTAACTGCATGCACTGCAGATGGTACGGAGAATTCACTCGTAAATGCTCGCCTGCCTCCATCGAGCTCTTGTCGGACTACTCCTCTGTGCATTACGGATTGTACTGGATTGATGTCGGCAAACTCCTCATTTGTACTAGCGGTCACAGTCAAATGCCGTCCGGGGCTGAGCGGAATCTCTCGACCGGCCGACTCGACCACGACACCACGCTTTCTTTGATCGTGGAGGTCGTAGACGGATAAATGATCGCTATCTACCGAAATGAAGGCGACTGTGTTTCCACTCAAACTTACCTTCCCTTTGGGAGTAACAACGGTAGTGTCTTTCATAGGCGCAAATAGAACGCGACCACTCTCTAGAGTGACCACCTTGGAATATGGAAATCTCATCACTGTAGATTCAGAATTGTTGTCCTGGTTTTCACCAATATGAAGGACAGCATCGGAGCATAGCATCGCATCAATTACATCTCTTTCCTGTAGCAATCCTGTGAAATCAGAATCGTCGTAATAACAAGCCGCGGCTTCGAGCATAGCTTGATTAGAGTCTTTGCTTGAACCATCCCTGATACGATCAAAACTGCCAGCTACCGCTTGAGTGGTAACAGAAAACTGATCTCCATTCAAAGTTGAAACTGTATTCGAAGCATCGTTGTTGAGAACTATAGCATTACTCGAGGTGATCATTTGAACAGATGTCGAAGCCACTACCGTAGAAGCACGCGCCATCGCTGTTAACAGCGTTTCCACAGGACGATCAGCTCTAACAATCGGTAAGTTATGTTCGTTAGCTGGCTGGCGGTTCATTGAGATAGTAGACAAACCTACAACAGGCGGATCAGCCGTTATGTTTACGTTCCCCTGCAGTATAAAGTTTTTCGACTTAAGCTCATTCACGATCGTCAAGGTTGCGTTGTCGGCTCGCAAGATATTGGTCGGTGGCTTCAGGGCTGGATCACCCATCAAAGGTTTTTTGGTGCCTTGGATGATGCCACCATTGATTGGATCAAGCGCTACGCCCTTCAGTGCCTTTGTGATGGGTTGAATCTTGCTTGGCTTTCCAGGCTTCGGCACCGGTATCGCGCCAAGCTGCAACGTTACGTTGCCACCGGGTTTAGTGGCGGCAAAACCAAGTACGCTACTGTTAGGACCGAATTGAATAAAGTCAACCTTCTTATCGCCGCCATCGGTAGCGACACCAAGGAAAACATCGCCATTGTCAATTGCGCTATTCGCATTGATGGCTACCCCATCGTCCACACGAAGTGTCCCTGTCCCTGCTTCAATCGATATATCCCCCTCTGTTATAGTCACGTCACCTGCCACAGTTAAGGACATCGGGGTAAAGAATTCGAAGTCTCCGCCGACTAAACTGGTATCGAGAATAGTCTGCCCAGCAAATTCGTTAACAACGAAAGCATTTCCTCCTGCTGAAATCTTAACATTGTCAGTCTCGACAACCAGAGCCGCGTTACTTCCACCTCCGACATCGCCAAGACTGCGTAAATCGACGGAACCACCTATAACTCTGCTTGCTTGAGACAGACCGGTGAGATTGCCAGCCAAGGTCACATCGGCAGTACCAGCATCGATACTATCGTACCGTACAACTCCATCTGATAAAGGACCAGCCAAAATGTTAGCGGTAGCAGTGCCGTTTAGAACGGTGAAACTGCCACCATTGATCACAGGTGTGGCTGACATTATTCGCACATCTCCGCTTGTCTTTCCGGACGTGTTCACAGCTCCTATCGCGATCTGCCCGGGTCCTGCCACAAAGACTTCGCCTCCCAGGTCACCGCCAGTAGTGACAATGTCGCCTACAAGGATATCACCCAATCCGCTAGTACCAGCAAAAGCAAAAAGTGAGACATTGCCACCATCATCAGTGGGACCTGAAGTATCAATATCAACGTCGGATAGAAGAATGTCGCCGCCAGTGCTGCTAGGTCCATTGATGGTGTAGATATTGCTGTCGTCAAATTTTTGACCACCCGAGCTTGGCGTGGCATTCACACCGGCGAAAGCAAACAAGGCACCACCATCGTCGGATCCTGTCAGAACTATTTTGGTAGCTGGTCCTCCGGAAATGATGTCGCCAGCGGCGATAATGGCGAAATTGAGAGCGTTAAAGACAATGTCACCAGCAAGAACTACGCTACCCACGGTGTTTATGAGGGTACCGCTGCTTACGGAGCCGCAGTTCTGAGTTGTTGTTCCTGAAACGTTGAAGGTTCCGTCTTTTACAAATGTGCAAGTATTGAGGATAGCATCGCCGATCACATTGACAGTTGCGCCATTCTCAACCCGAACGGCAAACTGTGGGTTACTGGTGAATGTGGCAGTACCCTTGAAAGTGGAGACTCCACCCGCGAAGTCGACATCCGAGTCACTAATGATTGTGGTACTGCCATTCACATTCAACACGGCCCCAGAATTAACACGAACGTCAAAAACTGTGCTGTTGATTGCAGTTGTGCCGTTGAATGTAGATGTTCCGCCGAACTCGATAGTGTCGCCGGTGAGCGTAGTAATGGCATTGAAAACGGAGGTGGTTCCGCCAAAAAACTCGATATCGTCAGACTTGCCTGTGAGCTTGATACTGAGTGCATTGGCGGTAAGATCCGAAAGTATGTCAATACCGTGGTTCGATGCCACGGTTACCGAGCCATTTGCAGCCGTGACTACGCCCCCTAAGATCAGTGCGGTGAGATTGTCAGTTTGATCTATCGATACATCGCCATTTACAGACTCAATCTTGCCAGACGTATCGAATCGCGTTCCGGTGATTAACAGATTTTCCGTAGCTTTAGTAGTGGAGTTTGAAAATAGATTGATGCTTCCACCATTTAGTGTGACGGTCTTACCAGTGACTGTTCCAGAGCTTCTGATGCGACTTGCACTAACCAGTATATCGCCCTGCACCGCGGAAACAAATTCGTCCTTCGAAGGTCCAAAGAAGGTTCCCGAGGCGTTAACAATGATGTCTCCACCGTTATTGATTATGTCAAGAAAGCCGAAAAGATCACCTTCGTTTTTTCCAAGTTTGTCAATGTTGAAAACTATATCGTTATTGACGGTGGATACAGTACCAGTATGTTCAAAATCAGCATTATTGAGCGTCACGTTGGGGCCTAGACCAGTTTCGACAAGTATGCCACTGTCAGCTTGGATTGCGCGAGTTTCTATCTTCGTACCCGCTCGCAACGTTACGGTGCCAATACCTTGGGTCACCGCCTTGATATCGCGCGCAAGAAGTTCACCACCAGATGTAAACTTGACGGTTCCATTCGCAATTACATTTGGCATGAAAAGTCCGCCATCTATTGGGTCGTCTCCTGCCAGTGCACCAGGCACAATTGTATTGGAAGATTGAATCGAGCCATCAGCACCAAATGTAATTGGTAGTCCATCTGATGTGACTGGATGAGCGGTAATCGCGAGCACGTTGCCTGTTGACCCGCCCGTAGTATCGATGAACGACGCGAGTTGAGCAGTATTAAGTGGGTCAATTACTGATATACGCGTTGGAGCAATTATCGTGACGTCGCCACCCTGAGTTGTCATCTTAATGCCATCGGCACCACTGACTGAACTAATTATGCCAGACTCAGCGTTGCTACCTTTGAAACTAGCCAGAAGCACATCGCCGCCAGAGGTATTAATATTGACCGACAGGTAACCAGACCTGCCGCCGGAAGCGCTACCACCGTTAATCGTAGTGCTGACGCCTGCTGGTTCGGGAGGAATTGGTCCGAGTTTACCTTGGAGAACGTTATCGGAACTGGCGTTATCTGTGACATTGGCGCCTGCAATTATTGTCAGGTCACCACCACCGGTATTTATTGTGAAAAGACCTAACGCGAATACATCCCCTGTGGCTATAACCGTCAGGTCTGCAGCGACAGTAATGTCACCGTCGATATTTAT